>JACMJX010000348.1 GCA_014380425.1 Chitinophagaceae bacterium
ATAAGTTGGACGGGCGTTTTATCAAAAACCGTAAAGAACCTGGAAATACCAGCGAGTGTGACCCCTTAAGACCAGAACGAATTGACCAATAAAAATCAAATAATTAAAATGTAGCTAAACACGGAATGCTATTGCCGGTCGCTCTGGTCAAGTCAAAACGGCGAAAATGGTCAAGGCAGAATGGCAAGCTGGGGTCAATCAAACGGGATTTTCCTGTATGGGATAAGCTTGGTGAAAAGGCCGTTTTACAGCAGGTGCAACGTTCTTGTATTTCCCTGTGTCAGCCAAAATAAAAAGATGCGAATATCTGTTTATCTTTTTACGATAGCACTAGTCTGCTTAGCATGCAGTAAAGACGGTGAAAAAGGAGGGGAAAGGGTAGAGATTTATCTTACTAAAAGTTTCATGACAGTGCCCGGCAAATGCCAGGTAGATCCACTATTGTCCGTGATAGCGGACACGCCGTTTATAAAAAACCAGGACATTTTAGCATACTCAAAATCCTCTTATAACCTCAAACTGGCAGACACCGCCGTTCAGAAAATTAAACTACTCAGGGATTTTACACCATTCGCAGTTGCTGTTGACGGGCATGTTATTTATTATGGAATCTGTAAACCATGGATTTCCAGTTCCAGTTGCGATCATTCAATTACGTTAAATACAATCTTCGCACCGGGAAACGAATTCACCTTTAATCTGGGTTATCCGTGGTCTTCTACAAATACCGCCATCGATGACCAGCGAAACAACAGCAGGCTTATTGCCACCTTTATAAAACAGGGTAAGCTCAGGCTTTAAAGGTATTCCTTAACTGTACTTATTTGTTTTACATTCCGTTCATACTTATGGTCACCCGGCCATACCCGAGCCACAACTTCAGTTCTTAAAACAAAGCGACTGTTATTTGGTACCAAATAGTTGTGGTATTGTAACAGGTTTATATTAGTTTAGTGAAGATTATTAACTTCACCCGATGGAATTTGTTAGAAATGTTAAGCTTTTTTTTAATGAAGGCAATTCCGATAAGACCTATGAAATTGATCTCTGTAAATTGGGAGAGAATGAATATGTGGTCAATTTTCGCTATGGCAAACGGACCGCAGCCTTAAAAGAAGGCACCAAAACAATTACTCCTGTTACCCTCTCTTCTGCCACCCTTATTTTTGACGCCCTCGAAAAGGATAAACGAAGCAAGGGCTACCTGGGAGAAAAGGAAGCTAATCCTGGTATTGAATTCATACCCCCCGATACGGATGGCATAGCAATGCCGGAGGAGCGCGCCATTTTAAAGCGTCTCCAGGATGCCGTTAGTGGCACTTCTTCTTACAATACCGAATGGAAACTGTCACGCGTGATTTGGAAAGCAGGAGAGTACCGGATCGCCGCGGCGGTTCCTTACCTGGTAAAGCTGATAGAAAGAGGAGATATATTTCAGCGTTATTCTGCTATCTGGTCTATGGGAAAATGCGCTCAGCCATCTGCAGCCCCTGTTTTACGGGCTTACTATCAGAATAAAGCCTATGCCTGGTATTTACGCCAGACGGCCGCAAATGCACTGATGATGACGTTGAAAGGAGAAGAATTAACGCAGCAGTTAACATATTTCATGCAGGCCCTTGATCCCGCTTTTCAAAACGCAATCCTTAATGGCGATGAGACCGCCCTGGTGCAGTTAATGCACGAAAAGGTAGTACTGCCAACAAAGCGCGAATATCCCTTACTTGAAGATTTATACCTGGTGGCAGCCGGAAATTCATTAGTAAAAAAGGTGTTGCTTGCATTTATGGAAACCCTGCCCATAGAGCCTGGCTATTTTCAGCATATCCGTCACCTGTTTAAGCAGGCTGAACTGAGAGATGATTATGAAATGATGGCTCTTTTCGCTGTGCGTTTTGAACGGCAGAAAGAAATGTTCACTTCTCAGGGAGCTAAGCCCGGTCATAATTATTATACGCATGTGGAGAATCTGGATAGATACATACAACCCACAAAAGAATTAAAAAAGCCGGATAGCCAGATCGCCTATTCCGACAAGACCAGAAATCACCTGCGAAGACGTGTTCTCCGTAACCTCAAGACACTTGGTACCCGTGATGATCTTCGGTATGTTAAACTAGCTACCTTACTTCTATTGAACTATGATGAGAACATCGACACTTCAAAGTCGTTCGATACAACACGCTATGTATATACAGACAACCGTTATACAGCTTATCAGACACTTTTCCCTGTGTATCACCTGGCTGTTTACCTTAATTTCATTTTGTACGGCAACAACCCTGAAATGAAGTTTAACAAACAGGGATTGTTCTGGTACAGAGGAACGCTAGTAGTTACTCAACAAGGGTCAGTACTCAGAAATAATCCTCCGGCGAAAGTTCTTAGTCCTATAGAGATATTATCTAGCATACTGGATAAAATAGCGAAATGGTTCTCCGGAAAGAAGCCATTAGTGTCTTCAGCGGTGCCAGTAAATGTTATAAAACCCCAGGTACCGGAAGGCGATGCGCCTTTCGCACACCTGTGGCGAAAGAGCCCGGATGATCTTATTCACTTGCTAATAAACGCTAAAATAAATGTTGTGTCTGTATTTGCCATGCAACAATTAAAAGATCATCCCGGCTTTGAAAAGATCAAACAGGAGATTGCTATTCCCGTTGTCCGCGGAATGCTGTCTTCCGCATCCGGCATCGCACAACAGTTCGGGCTCGAACTGGCAACCGCGCGGTATGATACTTCAGCTCCTTCTGCCGCACTGATTGCTGCTATGAATGCAAGCACCCTGCCTGCAGCCCGTGCACTTGGACTGCAATGGACACAGAACAACCTGCCATTATGTTTTGGGGATATGGATTTTATCATGGAGATGATGTTTAGCAATTGGCCGGAAGTAAGAAGTGTTGTGAAGGTACATTTAGCAGACACTTTCTTGTCACTCGATAAAGCACGGATCCTTTCAGGTAAAGTGATTGCCTGGCTGCTTTCTTTGCAACAGGCTTCCACGGAAAAAAACGATACTATAAATGGGGGATGCGACATATTGGAACAGCATTGTGGGCAGGCACTCAGGCAGATTGATATGAAGATTATCGAAGACTTACTGGCAGGTAAGCTACAGGCCGGTAAGGCTTTCGCCGTCAGGTTGCTACTAATAAAAGGAGATAATGTAGACTATGATGGTATTGCTGACACTTTCTTAAAGAGCCTCTTGGAAAATGATTTTGTTCCCGTAAGAAAGGCCGGGCTTTGCCTGCTCTCTTCCATGAGCAAAGAGGAGCTGGTTAAGCGTCCCGCACTTATGCTATATAGCTGCCTGTCAGATTATACTGATGTTAGAAACGGCATTCGCCCGGTGATCGGCAAAATCAGCCATCAGAATGATCAACTGGCAAACTGGCTGGTAAGTGAACTGGTTCCGCGATTGATGCGTAAAGAAACATCAGACGCCCTGCATCAGGATCTCGCCAACCTGTTAAGCAATGAATTGGAAGCACATCTGCATGCAATGGACAATACAACGGTACTTCGCCTGCTTTATTCCAACTACAGGCCAGCACAGGAGTTTGGGGTAATGGTTCTTGAGCAATATATTCCGGCCGCTTCACTTACCATTAAACAAGTAATAGCAACCGGTAATCATGAATTGCTATCTGTGCGTGAATGGTGCCGCAGGTTCTATGAACAGAATATTTCGCGTATTAAATTCGAGCGCGACGAAGCAACGGGACTACTGGATGCGGCCTGGGATGATACCCGCCATTTCGCGAAAGCATTTTTCCGCGAACATTTCACGAAAGAGGACTGGTCACCCGAATCACTAATCTCCATTGCAGACAGCGTAAGGGCCGATGTTCAGGCTTTTGGCCGGGAATTACTTACCAGCCATTTTGAGGATAAAGACGGCCGGGAGTATCTGTTGAAGTTAAGTCAGCACCACAATGTAAACATGCAGCTTTTCGCGACCGTTTACCTGGAGAGGTACGCAGCAGGTAATATGGACCGCCTGGAGGAGCTAAGGCCTTATTTTTACACTGTGCTTACGCGCGTTAACAAGGCAAGGGTGGCTAAAGAGAGAATCTTTCGCTTCTTGGAAAATGAGGCGATGCAATCGCAGCCCTTTGCTGAATATGTGGGTCATATTATAGCGCATATTTCCGGAACGGTGTCTATAGGAGATAAGGCGCGCTGCATCGGTATCATGCGCAGCATTCAGACGAGGTACACGGTTGAATTGCCGCTGACAGTAAATGAGTTTAGGGTAAGGGTAGATATAAATTAACAAGACAGTATGTTATTTAATTACAGGTATAGTGGCCATTCGGCGGTTTATAGTACTGCTACTTCTGCAGGCATTTCATTTGCGCCGGACACCCGGCGAGACCCTACGTTCTTTGTGGGTAAGCTGCGAAGTAAAATTTCGTTTCGCGAAGCCATCTCCGCACTTCATGATGTAGTCGTTTCTGATCATCGCTTTAAACCCAGGGATAAAACTGCTTATAAAGAATGGGCAAAAGGTCAGGAAGTCCTTTGGCTGGCAGAATACATGCGCGGCTATGATGCGGTTTCGGCGAACGCCCGGATAGCATCCATACAAACGGAGCTGACAGCCATCGCCGGGGAAAAGGATAAAATCATGGGGCCGTTTTATAAGGCCCGCAAATCTTACTTCGACTATTTATACCAGAAGGACCGCGATGCCTGGTTTGTACTGGATCCGGTTGTCTCCGTGCATCCTGAGGAATTATTCTTCGAATGTTTCAGCCAGGATGAATCCGCATACGGTAAGCTGAGTGCCAGCTACAACGTTTTTAAGGATATTAATGAATTCAGTTGCGGTACTACCAATATCGATTACTCGGATTCCTTATATAACGAGTTTCAGAAAATCCGCGATTACAAGGAAACGGATTTTAAGATAGACCCGGCCGGATTCTCGGTGAGTACATCACAGGAAGAACTTTATCATGAAGTAAAGATAGATTTGCCGGATAGTTGGGTACGGGGATTTCTGCAGGTTAGTGCTGCCATGACCCTGCCCGCGGTGTACTTCGACTTGCATCCTATGGATGTATATAACTTCTGCTTGTGGCTCCGGCGGTTTAAAGAAAAAAAAGGTCCCCGCTCGATCCGGTACATCCTGGAGCCAGGTAAACCTGTGAGAGCTATATTTGAACCCTGGGATCATGAGATAGTTTGCGCCCGATCCATTTACAAGGGTGCACAGCGCCGGGAGGTAAGAGTATGGGGTAGAAGGAGAATGCTAATCCTTGAACGCCTCATACCTATTGCCCGTAAGTTTACCGTTCATTTGATGGGTAACGGTCTTCCCTCTTTCTATATAGCCGATCTGGGAGATATGCAGTTCACGCTCGGACTTTCCGGGTGGACGGCCAATGACTGGTCTCATGCAGGGCAGTTCGACCTGATGGCTCCACGCGCACAGGTAGGCGATGATGCACGGCAAAGTGTACTAACCGCACTAACAAATAAATGGATGGATACGGCAGACAATCTTTCGACAGATACAGGCGTGGAAAGAGCTCTGGTATTAGGCGCATTGGGAATACTCATACAGGAAGGCAAGGCGATGCTGGATCTGCATACTGGCCTGTATCATTTTAGAGAACTGAGTAATGAGCCCCTGCCGTTGAAAGAGTTGCGCTTCGCCAATGAGAAGGAAGCCGAAGCTGCTGAATGGGCGAATGAAAAGAATGTGCAGTTTATCAAAACGGATATTCCGGGCGAGGGCCTGGAATTAAGGGGTACTGTTAAAAATAAAAAAACCGTTTATCACCCCGTGATCGTCATAGACAGCGATGAGCGATTAAGCGATGCCCATTGTGATTGTAATTATTATAATATGAATAAACTATACAAAGGACCGTGTGAACATATGCTTGCCGTTCGGATGGTTTATTCACAAAAATAATTTCTATTGTAATAACATAGGAACCGAAATATAATTTATATATTGCCGGCTCAAGTAACAATGTTCTTTGTAAGGAGGTTTGATTGCACTTGCGCCCGTAACAGGGAAGAGTGATGTTTCGTCACTCAGGTTAAATGACTTTACATGCTTCACTAAATGCAATCTTTACTATGGGATGGGGGTACCTATGTAGATTTGACGGTACTCCCCCCGGGGGGGCAAAATCTACATAGGTACCCCCATCCCTGGAGTTGATTGATTTAGTCAAAGGTTTGCACGAAGGGCCATTCCTCCTTACATCATTGTTTATTCCGGGTCCGGCAATATTCTATCATTAATAACAAAGCCCGATTTATGGCCCAAGGCCTTACCCGTCAGCAATTGTATGACAAGATTCGTCTCTCGTCGAAAGACGAGGTGATACTTCAGGAAATGACCCGACTGGGCTTCTGGAGTAAAGACAGTGCTTCCGCATCTCCATCAGCATTATTAATTGAGCGTGAGGACACGCTCAGGAAGGAACTAACCGACCTGCTGAAAGAAAAGCAAAAATATGCCAACCAGGAAAAGTTATTGGCGGAGATGCGTGCAGTAAGAATGGAAAAGGCGCTTAAGAAAAGGCAGGAAACAAAACTTCGTAAAGAAGAACAACGAAAAGAAAGAGCCGAAGAATGGGCAGAGCAAAAAAACAACTCCATCCTATACCTGGGTGAAAATGTTTCAGCCGGCCTACACAAAATAGTTTCGGACGTTACACAACTGCAGAAATACGGCCTGCCCGTGTGGCACGACGTAAATGCCATGGCTGCGGAAATGGGTCTTGGCCTTGGAGAAATCCGCTTCCTGGCTTTTAACCGTAAGGTCGCGCACTGTTCTCATTACCAGCATTTTTATTTACCAAAGAAGTCAGGTGGAAAGCGGCTGATCTCTGCACCTATGCCACGATTGAAAGCAGTGCAGAACTGGATACTCCATAACATACTATACAGGATTAAAAACAGCGACGCTGCACATGGCTTTGTCCCCGGAAGGTCTATTGTAACCAATGCGACTCCGCATGTAGGAAAGGAACTGGTGATCAATATTGATCTCCGTGATTTCTTTCCTTCCGTGGCATATAAAAGGGTGAAAGGACTATTTGTTAAGCTCGGATACTCTGAGCAGCTTGCCACTATTCTCGGTTTGCTTTGTACGGAACCTGATGTTGATGAAATAGTACTTGATAATCGTAAATATTATGTGGCTAAAACAGAACGCCATTTACCCCAGGGAGCTCAGTCAAGTCCTGCCATTACCAACCTTATCTGCTATAAGCTCGACAAGCGGTTTGAAGGGCTAGCTGCCAGGCATGGGTATTCGTATACCAGGTATGCAGATGATATGACTTTTTCTGCCAATGGAGAAGGAATTGAAAAAGCAGGACAGTTGATGGCTTTTGTTAAAAAGGTTATTAAGGAGGAAGGATTTACCATTCACCCGGAAAAATTGAGGGTAATGCGGAAAGGAGATAAACGTGAGGTGACCGGGGTAGTTGTTAATGATAAACTGAGCATTGACCGTGAAACGCTCAGGAAGTTCCGCGCGCTGCTGCACCAGATATCGAAGACGGGATTATCTCAAAAACAATGGGGTAATGGAAATATCGTAAGCAGTTTACAGGGGTATGCAAATTATGTTGCGATGGTAAAGCCAGGGGCAGGGGCGAAGCTGAAGGCTTCCATAAATGAATTATTTAACCGACCCGAGATCAAGAGAGAGGCGGTATCTATACTCGGCGATAAAAAGGAGTAATAATTCCGGTAAATAGGTTTTGCAGCGATTGATCACATTAAGTTATGTAAGCACTTACTATTAGTCTCCGGAAAATGTACGCGCAGAAGTTGATTTTTTATTACAGATAAAAGGGAAAGTAATTCCGTTGGAGGTCAAAGCAGGGTGGAAATACCAGCGAGTGTGACCGCTTAAGACCAGTGCAAATTGACCCCTAAAAATCAAATAATTAAAATCTTAAAATCTAGGCAACACGCAATGCTATTGCCGGTCGCTATGGTCAAGTCAAAACGGCGGAAATGGTCAAGCCGAATGGCAAGCTGGGGTCAATCAAACAGGATTTCCAAGCCTCCTTATTGCTCGCAGAGGGAAAAATAGGTTTTGTCTAAAAAAATACGATCCCGCCATGATGCCGAACGCACAACTACTTCTTGCGGGATGGAGATTTTTTTAGTACAAACTTGCTTGACTTGTTTTTCTTGACGCGGTGCAATAGCTTTGATAGCCGTTATAAAATCGTTGGTTTGGTATCAGGTAAAGTAGTAGCTGTTTTACTGCGATCACAAAGAACGGAGGACGCCTTCTTTGATCGAAGTATGATACTATAATGTGTTGTGCTAGCAATATGTTTTTAACAATTTAGTGTAACGTTAAGAGCCCTTACTGATATGGTTAGATTGAGAATATCAAATTGTTAAGGACCTTACTACCTCTCATAATTTTTAGAAATATTTTTTTGGCAGTTTCAATTTAATGTATACATTTACTTCGAATAGTTTTTATAATTCCCTAATCCGGAACTCTAATAACCTTGATAGCAAGCCTACTCTCCAGTGGATCTGCATCTATCGCTTTCCATTTAATTTAACACTTCTGTGCCATGA
>JACMJX010000030.1 GCA_014380425.1 Chitinophagaceae bacterium
CAAAAAAAGCCTTGTGGAAATCGAGGAACCCGTAGTTGTGAAAGCAACGGCGGCACCCGCACAGGCGGAAGCCATAGAATTGCCGCAGCAGCCGCCCGAGGCGCTCACTTATCTCGGAAAGAATCTTAAGAAGGTAGCCATCCTGGTGCACTATCCCCGGGAGATTTACCTGCCGGAGGAACAACTCGACTTTCTTACCGCCATTCTGAAAGCCTGCCAACTCAATATGGCCGATATCGCCATCGTGAACCAGGCCAGGCACCGGGTTACGCTCGCGGCTCTTAGCAAGGTGCTGGATACGCGCCAGCTGATCGTATTTGGAGCGTTCAGCGAAACCGCAACTATGAGTGATTTTTTTACGATCCGGGAGTTGGACGGTATTCAGATACTTCATGCGCCGGCACTTGAATTGCTGAACACGCCCTCTACAAACGGAAAACAGCTTAAGAGCAGTTTATGGGTTTGCCTGAAGCAACTCTTTAATGTTTAAATTTAAAGAATGACGGAACTTATTTTCGCTACCAATAACGCCCATAAGGTTAATGAAGTGCAGGCCGCCGTGGGCAACCGGCTAAAGGTGATAACACTGAAAGAAGCCGGTATAGAGATCGAAATCCCGGAGCCTTACGATACCCTGGAAGACAATGCCCGGGGAAAGTCGCGCACCATCCACCAGATAACGGGTAAGAACTGTTTTAGTGAAGACACCGGCCTTGAAGTGGCTTCACTGAATGGAGAGCCTGGTGTTAAAAGTGCCCGTTATGCCGGCGAAGAAAGGGAACCTTCTGCCAATACGCAGAAGCTTTTACAGCGTCTTGGGGGCTCATTCGACAGAAAGGCAAGGTTCCGGACCGTGATATGCCTGATTTTTGATGGAGAGGAGTTTCTTTTCGAGGGGATCTGCAATGGCAGTATCGCTACTGCGCCCGCGGGAAGCGGCGGCTTTGGTTATGATCCCATATTTATTCCTGAGGGTAATGAGCGAACGTTCGGAGAAATGACCATGGAGGAGAAAAGCCGTATCAGCCATCGTAAAAAAGCAACCGAAAAGCTCATCGACTTTTTTAGCACTAATCTACCCGATGTTAAAAATGGTTGAGAGAATATATATTACGTTTGGTTAAACACATATTTTTGTAAGTTACGGGAGTTTAATAAATCCTGATTATTTGTGAGTACAACAGACAACCAAAATTTGTCGGATAGCGACTTGATAAACAGATGCATAGCTGGCGACAGGCGCATGCAGGAGGAGCTGTATAACAAATATTCGGCAAAAATGTACGCCGTGTGCCTCCGGTATTCGAATAATGCCGATGATGCGCAGGATCTTCTGCAGGAGGGGTTCATCAAGGTTTTCCGGAACCTGGGGAAATTCCGGCATGAGGGTTCTTTCGAGGGCTGGATGAGAAGGGTATTTGTTAACACCTCGATCGAGCACTTTCGCAAAAAAGTGCACATTAACAGCATCAGCGAGAAAGATGAAGTGGCTATTGAAGATGTGGGCTTAAGTGCGCTGGATAACCTGGCTGAGAAAGATATCGTACTACTGATACGGGAGCTTTCGCCAGGGTACCGTACTGTATTCAACATGTATGTAATTGAAGGATATTCGCATAAGGAAATAGGAGAAATGCTGGGTATTACGGAAGGAACCAGCAAGTCTCAATTGGCACGGGCCAAAGCTATTTTACAGAAGAAAGTAGCAGAATTTCTGGATGAGAACCGCAAACCTTTAATCAGACGTAAACAGTAATAATGTTCGAGCAATTAAAAAATAAGATGTACAACCATGAGGAGCTTCCTCCAAGGGATGTATGGAGTGCCATAGAAAGAGAGCTGGAAGGCTTTTCGCCAGATGTTGCTGCCAGGGTGGGGCGTTATGAAGCAACCCCTCCTCCTGATGCATGGAACCATATAGCAGCCGTACTGGAAAAAGAATCAGCCACCCCGGTACGGATTCTTGCACGATGGAGACCTGCCCGGATAACTGCTGCGGCGGCAGTACTCATCGTTTTACTTACGGGCGCTTATTATCTGAGTCAAAGGAACAATGGCCGCGACGAGAGCACTGCATCCCGCGCTACGGCCAGTAGCCTAAGTACGGATCAGCAAACAGAGAGTGTTGCTCCACAAATTGATCCAGCCGACACGCTTTCTTCCTACTCACCCTTAAAGTCAAAAGCTCCATTATCCTCTTACTATGTACATCATACGCCCGTTAAGAAGCGGCTTTCTGGCAGCAGAGAACGGCTTTTACATAGCTGTGCTACCAAGAACATGGAGCACGTTTCGGAAAAGCTGACCGTTTCGATAAGTCCTCATGAAATTCTGGGCGAGTCTGGCGAGCCTATTCAGGATATGAGTATCGTGAATCCATTCAACAGAAAATATGTTAGCATAACGGCGCCTAATGGAGAACCTACCAGAGTATCTTCCAAGCTGGCTATTGCGATGCCTTACCTTGGCATGCTTGACCACCAGGGTGTAAGTTTGCAGATGGAAGCACTTAACTGGAAACAACTGATAGAGAGCTGGCGCGAACGCATTATAAAGTCGGGTTTTGTACCCTCTTCCGGCAATTATCTCGATATACTCGAACTTTCAGACCTTATTAAAGACTAATCCCTTATTATAGAATGGCAAGAATAAAACTGGAGCTACCTGAAGTTTTCCCTTTCAGCAGCGCTATTCCCGTGCGTATTACCGATCTTAATTATGGAGGTCATGTGGGTAACGACACCATTCTTTCCATCATTCATGAAGCGAGGGTTCTGTTTCTGCGGCAGTTTAACTATACCGAGTTCGATATGGGCGGAGTAAGCCTTATAATGGCAGATGTAGCCATAGAATTCAGGAGCGAGCTTTTTTATGGAGACGAGCTGATTGCATCCGTTGCCGTTGATAGTATTTCCCGTGCGGGTTTTGATTTGTATTACAAGCTGCAAAAGAAAACAAGTGAATCACTGGTAAACGTAGCTCTGGCAAAAACCGGGATGGTATGTTTCGATTATAAAGCCAGGAAAGTAGCTACAATGCCCGAAGCAGTAAGGGTTAACTTTAGTGTTTCCTGATTTCAGGTACCATGGTATCGGTAGTGTCGATACTATCGTTCCATATCTTCCAGTTCTCTTCGGCCTGCAATACAAGCATTTCATAACCATTCTTTACGGTTGCCTGCTTCTCCTTTCCCTTTTTAAGAAAGAGTGTTTCGGTGGGATTATAGATAAGATCATACAGGTAATGTTCGGATTTGAGAAACTGATACGGGATAGCCGGCGCTTCTTCTACAGCAGGAAAGGTACCTACCGGGGAGCAATTGATAATTATCTTATAGCTATCCATCAGGCTTTCGTCAAGATCCTCATACGTGAGCGAATGCTCCTTCTTCGATCTTGAAACCCGCTTGAAAGGGATCAACTGTTTTTTCAGCACATACTCCACTGCAGCCGCAGCGCCGCCGGTGCCTAAAACAAGTGCTTTTGTATGATAAGGTTTTAGTAATGGGAGAAAGGAGTTTTCAAAACCGGTTATATCTGTGTTATAACCATACCATTTCCCTTCTTTAACCCGTACACAGTTACAAGCGTTCATTTGCGATACAGCGTTGGAGCGGTAATGCAGGTAGGGGATGATGTTTTTTTTATGAGGTATGGTAATAGCGAAGCCACTTATGTTTTGCTGCCTTACCAGGGCGGGCAAGCTATCCAGTGTTTCAAGGGAGTAATTATCGAAGCGAGCATCTATGTTTTCTTCTTTAAACTTACCCGAGAAGTATTTCCTTGA
>JACMJX010000031.1 GCA_014380425.1 Chitinophagaceae bacterium
ACCCCAACGACTATACCAATGAAGAGGAAATTGAATTCTTTACCTATGTCCCAACAGTTTGGGATGAGTCGCATTACCTTTCAGGAGAAATTGGCAGGCATATTTCTGTAGCACGGCGTAAAGGAAATACCTGGTATATAGGAAGTGCAGCAGGTTTGCAGAAATGGCAGGAAGAATTGAGCCTTGATTTTTTAACGAATGGAAAATCTTACACTGCAACCCTTTACGAAGATGGTAAAGACAGTAGTATTGTCAAAAGAAATTTCGAAGTTAAAAAGGGCGATCGCTTAACTGTAAGACTGGAAGAAAAGGGAGGCCAGGCGTTGATTATAAGACCAGCTGGTTGGTAGATAAAACAAGTGAACAGCACACGCCTGATAAACGAATACGCATGAGCCTTCAATGTAGGTGTTTACCGCTATTGATACTGATTTAGAGGTATTAGGATTAAATATTATGAATATTTGCTTTTTATCTACCTTTCGACCTTATTTTTCTAGACATGTCTGACTGCTCTACTGACTGTTTAGAACAACAGGAATGTCGTACCAGAAAATGAGTCAAGTCTTATGAAGCTGCCAACGTTTTATAATTACAGGGATTTCTCTATCAAAGCCAATCCGGGGGCTCGTGGCTTGATTTATCTAAAGCCGCGATTGTCGTTCGCTATTCTTCTTATTTTATTATGTTCCTTTACGGCAACCAGCCAGGAAACGGTTTCACCTTCTCCGGACGAGCTTAAAAAATTATCAGTAGAAGAGCTTATGGATATGGAAGTTACGCTCGTTTCGAGGTCACCTGAGAAACTTAAAGAAGTGCCATCTGCGATCCAGGTTATCTCTGCAGACGATATCCGGCACTCGGGAGCTACAAGTATTCCCGAAGCATTAAGGTTAGCATCCAACCTGCAGGTAGCCCAGTTGAATGCCAGCGCCTGGATCATCAGTGCACGCGGATTCAACACCGTTTTCGCCAATAAATTGCTGGTGATGATTGACGGCCGAACCGTTTATACTCCTTTGTTTGGCGGGGTGATCTGGGACATGCAGCATGTGTTGTTGGATGATGTGGAGAAAATCGAGGTCATCAGTGGACCGGGAGGCACCTTGTGGGGTGCGAACGCTGTTAACGGAGTGATCAATATCATTACTAAAAACGCTAAAGACACGCAAGGATTTTATATGTCTTTACTAGCGGGAAGCTTTATCAAAGACCAAGCTGCGCTTCGCTTTGGTAATAAGATTGGAAAGAAAATGCATTATAAAATCTATGGGCAGCATTTTGATCGCAAAGCCAGTTTTCATAATGATGGGCAAAAGAATGCGGATGCATGGCGGCTAAGCCAGGCAGGCTTTAGAATAGAATACGAGGCTTCGGCAAAGGACAACCTCACGCTCCAGGGAGATTGGTATGATGGAACCCGGAAAACGCCAGGTGGCAATTCAGATATGAACGGGCAGAATATACTTGCCCGGTGGAATCATACATTTTCAGAAAAATCGGATCTGATCGTTCAACTATATTATGACCGTTATTTCAGGGATGATATTCCGAGTCTGAACTCGGATGAGTTGAATACCGTTGACCTGGATCTCCAATATGGGTTACAAATATCAGATCATCATCATCTGCTTGCCGGGCTTGGATATCGTAATGTAGTGGACCATGCCATATCAAGGACAAGCTCAGTAGGTATTTTGCCTGAAAGAAGAAATCTTGACATGTTTAATGGTTTTGTTCAAGATCAGATAAGTATAGGAAAACGCACTAAAATTACGGTGGGCACCAAGATTCTGCATAATGTATACACCGGGCTGGAGCTTCAACCAAGCCTTCGTGGATCTGTGAACGTTAAAAAGAATAATACCCTTTGGTTAGCGCTTTCGCGGGCAGTTCGTACACCCAGCCGTTACGATGTTGATTTTTACCTTCCTACCATGCCGCTTCCTCCAACCAGTCCGAGTGTAGCTGGCGGACCCAACTTTGTTTCCGAGAAGTTACTGGCCTATGAGTTGGGGTACAGGATCCAACCTAATACGCGTTCGACGATGTCTGTTGCTGCCTTCTACAATGTTTATAGAGATATTTATAGCGTCGAAGCCTTGCCCGGAACGCTTACATACCAGATACAGAATGGCTCGAGAGGAAATTCGTGGGGAACAGAATTCACCGGCACCTACCAGCTCCTAAAAAATTGGAAAGCCAAATTGGGCTACACGTATTTTGATAAAAAACTTGAAGCTAAACCGGGCCATACTTTTAATCCTGACTACCTGGGGAATGATGCGAAACACCA
>JACMJX010000349.1 GCA_014380425.1 Chitinophagaceae bacterium
AGAATGCCTTCGTGCAGATAATGTTTATTCACATCCCCGCCTAATACAGCATTTGCTTTTTTTATTCCTTCGTTCAGCTCCTCTATACTGCCTATGCACACTTCTTCTTCCCGATCCTCCGTACGCCATATAGGAAGCGGCGTTCCCCAAAAGCGGCTGCGGCTGAGGTTCCAGTCTACCATATTCTCAAGCCAGTTGCCAAATCGTCCTTCGCCGGTTGCTTTAGGTTTCCAGTTGATTGTCTTATTCAACTCGACCATGCGGTCTTTAAGTGCCGTGGTTTTAATGAACCAGGCATCCAGGGGGTAATAGAGAATGGGCTTGTCGGTTCGCCAGCAATGCGGATAATTATGTTCGTACTTTTCTACTTTAAATGCCCGGTTTTCCTTCTTCAGCTTTACGCTGATGTCGATATTTACATCTACATAAGGCGCCTCATCCTTGTAATTCTTTACGTACCGCCCGCTGAACTCGCCCAGCCCCTCTATAAACTTGCCCTGCCGGTCTACCATGGTCAGGATGCCTATATTGAATTTCTTCCCTACCTTATAGTCATCCGCACCAAAAGCGGGGGCGGTATGTACAATGCCGGTACCATCTTCGGTAGTTACAAAATCGCCGGTAATTACCCGGAAAGGTCTTGCTCCTGGCGTTATTTCCTGTATGATTTCCGGAGAATTGGCGGGATATGGAAGTAGCTGTTCATAGCTGCACTCCTCCAGTTCTTTTCCTTTGAATGCCTGTTCTATTTTCCAGGGCAATAATTTAGTGTCTGCTGAGTAAGAATCGAAATCACCATTTTCACCCTCCGGTTTAAAGTATTTGCCAAGCAAGGCCTTCGCCAACACAACCTCTACCGGAAGATGCGTGTAGGGATTGAACGTGCGTACCTTCACATAATCTATAGAAGGCCCAACGGTAAGGGCAAGGTTAGAAGGAAGCGTCCAGGGAGTAGTGGTCCAAGCCATCAAGAAGAGCTCTTTGCTGCTTTCTTTAAAGAGAAATTCAGATTTTTCATCCCGCACCAGTTTAAACATCGCAACCGCGCTGGTATCTTTCACATCTTTATAGGTTCCCGGCTGGTTGAGCTCATGTGAGCTTAAACCGGTTCCCGCACCGGGGCTATAAGGTTGAATGCTCACGCTTTCGTATAACAATCCCTTATCATATAACCGTTTCAACAGCCACCATAAAGTTTCAATGTACTTATTATCGAATGTAATGTAAGGGTCGTTCAGATCTACCCAGTAACCCATTTTTTGAGTCAGCTCATCCCATTTATCCTTGTATTTTAGTACTTCTTCCCGGCAACGCTGGTTGTATTCCTCTACCGAAATCTTCTTTCCAATATCTTCTTTCGTAATGCCCAGCAGTTTTTCCACGCCTAGCTCAACAGGAAGTCCGTGTGTATCCCATCCTCCTTTGCGCTTTACCTGGTAGCCCTGCATAGTTTTATAGCGGCAAACCAGGTCTTTCAGCGTTCTGGATATTACATGGTGAATGCCCGGCATTCCGTTAGCACTTGGCGGTCCTTCATAAAAGATAAAGGGGGTTGCTCCTTCACGGATCTCTACGCTTTTTTCGAATGCTCTTGAAGTCTTCCACCGCAGCAGGATGTCCTGCTCTATGGAGGGCAAATTCAGGGTGGTATATTCTTTGTACGTTAATGCCATATAAAAAAGATGCAAAGTTACGAAAATGTTGTATGTCTTGTCCTTGTCTTATCCTTGCTCTATCCTTGCTCTATCCTTGTATTGAACTATTCCGGCAAAAATGCTTCAGTTACTTTTCGAATTCCCAGGTCTAAAAAGCGCCCCCTCTTTTAATCGGAAAGTGAACATTTCCTGCTTAGGTATAGAACTGTAATATAATCGGAAATCTCACTTGGTTTCTAAAAATTACGCGGGCATGTGTGAGTTAGGTCGTGAAACCCCCTTTTTACGGCGTGAAACATTTTTAGCCGTCCAGCAAATCACTTTAAAGCTTCATCCTAAAGGCGGTCTGTAATTATTACATTATATAAGTCACCGGCTCATTCATGGGAAATGTTCGGTTTTGTTATTCGATTTATTCTATTAATTCGGGCTATTTTACAATTTTATTCTGTCAAAAAAGATCGAAACGGGTCTTTTCTCTGCAAACCAGGGCTATTTGCAGTAGTTTATGCTGTTTTTATGCTTTTTAAAACACATTCCTTAGGCTCTTGTTAGGGTCTAGTAGGGCTCTTGTTAGGATATACCCTAACGAGATGCCTACCAGATGCCTACTAGAACCCTACGAGATCGGTACACCGGGTTCTGTGTCTTATACTGGAATACGTTTACAATAAAAAAGTAGATTACTGAATGTTGTTTAACCAAACAACTGTTTCGGGCGATCTCGTTTAGATCTGGTTCTCCTCTCTAAGGCATCTCAAATGTATCTGGTTCGACTGTAGTCGAAGGAGGGGCTAACCAGAAACATTTGAGAGCAAGTAGAAAATATCAGGTAAGTGGAAATTCCTATACGAGCAATATTACCCAGATACATTAGTCAAAGCACCTAATAGTTTGCACCTAACTAATAAAAGAATTTGTTAAAGAAATAGCCAAAATAGCTCAAGGTTTTCCACATTATTTGATTTGGCATAGTTTGTGAAATATTTCGTCAGAATCCAATTCTTTGACGGTAATCGTACCTGAAAAGCAGAAATTCAATATAAAGCTCTTGTTTAAAATATATTTTCTAATATACACTCTAGGGTGATTTTTTAAAGTATTAGATGAAAGACCTTTCTACGGTTTAGGGTTTAGGGGTTAAAGAAGGGGGTAGTCTTACCCCCTTTACTTTTATTTCCTGTACACTCATCCTTTGTAAATATCTGTGTTGTCTAACCCGTTTTTGATCTCTGGTATTTATTGTTAAACCTATTTACACTGATGATGTTCTACCGTTATCGACTGTATTTTATTAGCTAATCAACTCCCTGGAAACTTACGGGGCTGGCTCAAAAAGTCAGCCCTGTTTTTTATAGGCGAAAGAGGTTGCACATGTAATCTTCTCCCGTATCTAAGCAATATAATCATCAAAAAAGCCTTAATCTGAAGAGACACATGCGATTTTTCAGAACGCTGATAATGATGTAATATTAATAAGGGACGTTAAGCTAACATTAATAACGTCATTGTTTGTGAATATTTACATGTGTTTGGGTACCTTTATTTACCAACGCTTTATTCCTTTTCTAAAGTTTACAAATTATATCAGATAAGTATAAAGATTCCGAGGATAACCGCTATTACTTTATTCTAAATTTGAAGACATGTTAGAGTTTAATGTAAAAGATTATGGAGCATTAGGGAATGGGGTAACCAACGATACTGTGGCAATACAAGCGGCGGAGTAAAAGATAATATAGTCATGCGCCCCATGATAGCTGTTATGTTACTTGCTTTGGGAAACCGACCGACTGTAATTGGAACTTGATATATCCAAAAGAGCGGTCAAAATTCATTTATTAACACCATTCGCTATACATATGCAACAACTTGTGAAAAAAGCATTAAAAAGAGGCCTTCATCCATGGATAACTAAACTCGGCTATGAGCCGCGGCAGCTCAAGATCGAAGACAACATGCTCGAAGAATTTTTTATCACATTGGCACAAACGAATTTCAAACCACTTCATATCGTAGATGTAGGAGCCAATCATGGCAAGTGGACAAGAACGGCGTTTAAATATTTTCCAGAAGCGTATTTTACACTATTGGAACCACAGAAATGGCTGGAGGTTCATGTAAAAGACCTGTTACAGAATAACCCGCGAATAAAATTTCACGCGGTTGGAGCAGGGAGTGAGAATGGATCTTTTAAATTCACTTTGCTGGATCGAGACGATAGCAGCACTTTTATGATTACAGAAGAACAAGCTAGTGAAAAGGGGTTAAAGCAGATTGATATCGAGGTGGTTGCCCTTAATGATTTTATTCCGCAACAAAGCTGGCCGGGTCCAGCTATCATTAAGTTAGATGCGGAGGGAATTGACCTGGAAGTGTTAAAAGGCGCTAGTGATTATTTTGGAAAAACCGAAATATTACTGGTTGAAGCTACGGTGGTGTCCAAACATTCAAAAAATGACGTTGTTACCGTTATCAATTACATGAAGGAAAAT
>JACMJX010000350.1 GCA_014380425.1 Chitinophagaceae bacterium
AAAAAAAAAGCCCGAATGCGATTCGAGCTTTAATATGAGAACAGGTTAGTAAGTACCAGGAAATAAATTTCCTTACACAATATTAAAAATAATTTTTACTAATGAAAAAAAATTCTAGGTATATTTTATACACATTTTATTTTAAGCTGTGGATAATGAAGAAAAAACTAGGTTTGCATAAACTACTTGATATGAAATTTCCTTCTCCTGTATCTGTACAATGGATAGCAGAATTGATCAATGCGGAACTTACAGGAAATAAAGATGGCATAGCAACCGGCATTAATGAGATACATAAAGTAGAAGAAGGCGATCTTGTATTTGTAGACCATCCTAAGTACTACGATAAGTGCGTCAACTCTGCTGCAAGCTTCATCATTATCAACAAACCGGTGGATGTTCCTGCTGGCAAAGCCTTGCTGGTAGTGGATCAGCCCTTTGAAGCCTATCAAACCATCGTGCGGCATTTCCGTCCTTTCACGCCTGCGGATAAGCCGGTCAGCTCTCTTGCACAAGTAGGTGAAGGCTCCTATATCTACCCCAATGCGTTTATCGGTAATAATGTTTCTATCGGAAAAAACTGCATCATTCATCCTAATGTAGTAATCCTTGAACATTGTGTTATAGGTGATAACGTGTACATACAGGCAGGCACTGTGATAGGCTCGGATGCTTTCTATTATAATACAAAAAAAGAAAAGGATGTATGGTATAAGAAAATGCTAAGCTGTGGCCGTGTTGTTATTGAGAACGATGTTGAAATAGGAGCGGGATGTACGATCGATCGTGGCGTGAGCCACGACACGGTTATTGGCAGGGGTACTAAAATAGATAACCTCGTGCATATAGGTCATGACACGGTAATCGGTAAGAATTGTTTGTTTGCTGCACAAGTTGGTATTGCCGGTGCCACTACTATCGGAGATGGCGTGGTGCTATGGGGCCAGGTAGGTGTAAGCAAAACACTTACGATTGGCGCTAATGCGATCATATATGCACAAAGCGGAGTAGCTGCATCGCTGGAAGGCGGCAAAGTGTACTTCGGCTCACCGGTAGAGCCGGCCTCGGTCAAGATGAAGGAGCTTGTATGGGTACGTCGCATACCAGAGATCTGGGAGAAAGTGAAGAACTTATAGAAGTATGGCAGTTCCCCGCACCTACCTTCGAACTATGCCGGTCTGTAAACTATTTGCGTGCTGAATTAAAGCCCTGGTTCATAATCGTAGGGTAAAGCATCAGCCGTTTTCTTCCAGCTCCAGTATCCTGTGTTGATTACATCCGCCTGGTCGGAAAAAAAGCCGTTAGGCTCTATTACAAAAGTGTCTTTTATATCCAACACTGTAATCTGCCCCCTGATATAGAGAGGCATTTTGTTTTGTACAAGATATGTTTTCTCGGGAAGCTCGCCCCTGTAGGCCACTTTTAGCCGGCTGTCTTTCCAGTTGATGGTAATATCGCTGTTTTCATCCGTTTTGTAGTGAAAGCTATCATACGGATTCTGCACGTCGAAGGTTGTAATGGTTTTATGCGAAGGGTCTACCCATTCCAGTACAAAACCCTCGTCTTTAAGCGTACTGTCGTACCAGGATCGCATAAAGTGCAGCCTCGAGCCCTTATAGGCTGCCATACGGTTCTTTTTCCATCGTTCCTGTTCTTCCGGCGTTCCGGTTAGTGTCTCGAAGAACGGATATCCTGAATAAGAGCTGATATCTGTGCCATATTCGTAAATAAAGGAATCCAATTGGTATTTTATTTTATAGCCCAAAGCCTTATTACTAATAATCAGCTCCTCCTTCCCCTTAACTTTAAGACGGTTCTTCTTTTTGCTGAAGAAGAACTGAAGCGCCTGGGGATTCTCTATAATGCAAGAATCGGAGTAAGGTGTGGTTCCGATAAAATTATTGGTAAAGAACTTTCCGTACTTACGCAGGCCATCAGGATCCGAAGTGCTGCTTGCGATTACTACTTCAGACATACTCTTATCCTTCGCCTTCAGTTCTATGCGCAGGTCCGCTGCATTGGTGTTATTAATCCGCAATTCCTGCGTCTCGTATCCGGTATATGATATCACCAGGTCGTAACCACCCGCAGGGAGCTGCAATCTGAATTTCCCTTCGCTGTTAGTGACGGCGCCGATAGTGGTGTTCTGACAGAAAACCGATGCCCCGGCAAGAGGTTGTTTGGTAGAATCGTCTATTACCTCGCCATTAGCAATAAAACCCGCCTGAGAAAAGCCCGTCAGGGCAAGGATAAATAATGATATGGTTAGAAATATGTATTTCATAAAATTTATTAGTGTCTGATAACGTTTTATTCCTTCACAAATTGTAATTAACCTATATGCCGGAGGTACTGCTCCGCACTTTCCCGTATAACTGTTTCGAGGGGTGTAAATTGAAAGCCGGGAAGGGCCGTGGTAATCTTTTCATTTACGTAATAGGTTTCGCTCTGGGATGCTCTGGCGGTTTCCCTGGTAAGCAAGGATTTTTTACCGGTAACAAGGTATTTCACCTTTTCCGTGATCAATGCCACCAGTGCCAGAAAAGGCGTTACTTTCCGGTGAGGCCTCCTTTTGCCGAAAGCATCCGCAATGGTGTTAAAAACTTTTTCATAACTCCAGTTGTCCCCATTGATGATAAAGCGTTCTCCGGTTATAGTGCTTTCCATTAGAAGCACCGTAGTACGCGCAACATCTTTCACGTACACGAACCCGTTCACTCCCGTGGTGTACCAGGGAAACTGGTTATATACCGCTTTAAAAATAGCATTGGAAGAATTATTCCAGTCGCCATATCCAAGCACGATGCTCGGGTTCAGTATCAATCCTTCAAGCCCTTCTGCGATGCCTCTCCACACTTCCATTTCAGCCTTGTACTTGGTAATGGCATAAACAGAATTAAGGCTTGTTTCCGTCCATTCTTTCTTTTCAGTAACTGTTTCCCCGCTTCTGGTTCTGCCCAATGCAGCTACCGAACTGATATGAACAAAGCGGCGTACACCTTTCTCCAGTGCAACATTCACCACATTAGCGGTACCCTCTATATTCACCTGGCGCATCGCTTTTTTCATATCAGGGGAAAACGAAACGACAGCTGCAGCATGTATAACGGTATCCACACCTTCCATTGCTGCATCCAGCCCCACCACATCCAGCACATCGGATTCTACCCATTCTACTGTTGAAAATATGGATGCGGGCACAAAGAAAGGAAGCTTGCTCCCCTCGCGCCGCAGCGCCCTTACTTTATATCCTTTCTCTACCAGGTCCTGTATTATATAAGCTCCTAAGAACCCTGTTCCGCCGGTAACAAGTACCATGTGTAGTTGATTGATTTTATGTTGCGATCATTCGTATGTATAATACCCTTTTCCCGTCTTTCTGCCCAGTTCTCCAGCTTGTACTTTCATCATTTGAATAGCGGAAGGCCGTAAGCGAGCGGGCTTTCCGCAGGCTTCATATAAAGAAGTAGTAACGGCTAGGTTAATATCGTTGCCTATAAGATCCATCAAACGGAAGGGACCCATCTTGAAACCAGCGCTTTCTAATAGGGCGTCGATGGTTTCAAAATCGGCAAGATGCTCCTCCGCCATCTTTAGTGCTTCCAAATAATAATGCCTTGCAACACGATTTACGATAAATCCCGGAGCATCTTTGCAAACTACTGGGGTTTTACCCAGCCCTTTAATCAGAGAACGCATCGTTTCAATAATTTCACCCGATGTTTGTTCGCCTTCTACTACTTCCACAAGTTTCATGAGAGGTGCGGGGTTGAAAAAATGCATGCCTGCAAATCTTGCTGCCTGTGGTAGCTTTTCAGCGATCGCAGATACTGATAGGGAAGAAGTATTGGTAGCGAAAATAGTATGAGGTTCATTGATGGCCGCAAGCTGTTGGAAGAGATGCTCTTTTGCGGCCGCATCTTCAATAATAGCCTCTATCACCAAGTCAGCAGCGCATGTTTGTATGTTATTGCTGAAGGTAAGTCTTGAAAAAATGCGTTCCCTCTCTTCCGGTGTAATGCGCCCTTTGGCGGCAAAGCCGGATAAACTAGTATAAATGGATGACCGTGCTTTTTCAAGAACAGCTTCGTTCAGATCGAATAGTAAAGTACTATACCCTCCCTGGGCCATTACCTGCGCAATTCCGCTTCCCATGGTACCTGCACCACATACACATACCGTTTTTATAGCTTGATGCATAGCCGCCATTCTTTGGGTTTAATAAAAGGTGCTCATATCCCAGCGGTAAACTGCTTTAGGAAGCGCACATCATTCTGCGAATACATTCTCAGGTCATTGACATTGTATTTAATCTGGGTGATGCGCTCTACACCCATGCCAAAGGCAAAGCCTGTGTATTTATTGCTATTGATACCGCAGTTCTCCAGCAATTGCGGATGCACCATTCCGCAACCTAGTATCTCTACCCATCCGGAATGTTTGCACAGCTGGCAACCGTCGCCACCGCAAATAGTACAGCTGATGTCCATCTCCGCACTGGGTTCTGTAAAAGGAAAATAGGAAGGGCGAAACCGCACTCTTACTTCTTTACCGAACATCTCCTGCACAAAGAAATACACCGTCTGCTTCAGGTCGGCAAAGCTTACATTTTCGTCTATGTATAATCCTTCCACCTGGTGAAAGAAGCAATGGGCGCGGGCGCTGATTGTTTCATTACGGTAAACACGCCCCGGGCAGATGATTCTTATGGGTAACTGCCCTTTTTCCATTTCACGCACCTGTACGCTACTCGTATGAGTGCGCAGCAACCAATCGGGCTTCTGGTTAATATAAAACGTATCCTGCATATCGCGGGCAGGATGATTCTCCGGAAGATTAAGAGCGGTAAAGTTATGCCAGTCATCCTCTATTTCCGGGCCTTCCGCTACCGAAAAGCCAAGACGCTGGAAGATGGATACAATCCGGTTGCGCACCAGTGATAGGGGATGGCGACTGCCTAACGGCAACTGGTCGCCGGGTAATGAATAATCTTTCAGGTTTTTAACTTCAGTTGTGCCACCGTCTGAAGCGGTTTTCAACAACTCATACTTGTTCTCGGCAAATTGTTTAAAATCGTTCAGTATCTGCCCGAACTCTTTCTTGCGATCACCAGGCACCTGCTTCATCTCACCCATAATGCTTTTTACCAGCCCTTTCGTTCCAAGATATTTGATACGGAACTCTTCTGCACTCTCGGCATCCGCAGCCTTATAAGCCTCAATCTCCTGCTTATAAAGCTCGATTTTTTGCAATAATTCTTCCATGGAGCAAATATAATCAGGATTTGCAGGATTTAGGGATTAGCCTCCCATTATGTTAGGTGTTGAATTATATTTGCAGCATGTCGCATTTCTCCACTCTTGCTGATTTTTTATCGCCTGTAAACCTAGCCCTTATCTCCAATGACGAGGGCTATCGCGATGGCCAGATCGGTAAGGTGATTGAAGTGTATGAAGAGCAGCTTCCCGACCTTGAAAACAGTGCGCTCGTGATTGTAGGCTGTGGCGAACAAAGAGGCTCCGGAAAGGAAAGAGATCCTGATGCGGCACCGGATGCCATCAGGTCAAAATTCTATGAGCTGTATCACTGGCATAAAGATGTGCCTGTTGCCGACCTGGGTAATATTAAGCCTGGTGCAACGCTTAACGATACATATGCAGCATTGAAAACAGTGGTGAGAGAACTTACTTCTATGGGTAAAAGAGTCGTTATTCTTGGGGGTTCGCACGATCTTACACTGGCTCAATATCATTCCTATGCGGACGATAGCCAACTGATAGAAGTTACTTGTGCAGATGCCAGGATAGACCTTAATATCGATACTCCGGTGCGCAGCGAAAGCTTTCTGATGGAAATGCTCACGGGTGAGCCGAACTTCATCCGTCACTACAACCATGTAGGCTTTCAAAGTTACTACGTGCATCCGCATATGCTGGAAACGATGGACAAGCTGCGATTCGACTGCTACCGTGTAGGCAGGGTAAGAGAAAATATCGAAGAAATAGAACCCGTGATCCGGAACTCCCGGCTTTTCAGCTTCGACATCTCTGCAATAGCCAATGCTTATGCGCCCTGCTCTGCCATTTCTCCTAATGGTCTTACGGGTGAGGAAGCGTGCATACTTATGCAATACGCAGGAATGAGCCCTAATGTAGATACAATAGGCATTTATGGATTTTCGCCTGAAAACGACCGTAACCAGCTCACGGCCATGCAGATCAGTCAAATGCTCTGGTACCTGATCGACGGCACCAGCAGAAGCCGGCAGGAAGCGATGCTGGAAGATAAAAACGCATTCTTCGAATATAATATCGCTTTCGGAGAAGTAGATGCCGTTTTTCTTCAAAGCAAAAGAACAGGGCGTTGGTGGATGCAGCTACCTGATAAAACCTATATAGCCTGTTCTGCCAAAGATTACTTAACTGCTGGAAACAACGAGATCCCGGAACGATGGCTGCGTGCCCAGGAAAGAACCTGATCCCCGGCTTGCAGCTTGTAAAAAAATACGATGAACAAACTTTTATATGCCAGCCTCTTCGCTTTTTATATTACTGCATGCTCCCCTTCAGGTTACATTCGCAAAACTGCCCGAAGGGAACTAACAGGCAACGATGTTCTTAAAAACGCACATACAGGCATCAGTATTTACGATGCCGGCAAGGCAAAGCATTTGTATAGATACCAGTCTGATAAATACTTCGTTCCCGCAAGTAATACGAAGATCTTTTCGCTTTATGCTGGCCTCAAATATCTGGGAGATTCCATTACAGGCATTCGTTACAGGGAAACAACGGACTCCCTGATCCTTTATCCTGCAGGCGATCCTACATTGCTGCATCCTGACTTTAAACGGCAACCTGTTATCGATCAACTTAAAGGAAGCACTAAAATTATCGCGCTCGACACTTCCGGCTGGAAGGAAGAGATCTTTGCACCAGGATGGGGCTGGGACGACTACAATAGCAGCTACATGCCGGAGCGCAGCGCGCTGCCTGTATATGGAAATGTGATCAAATGGATCCAGTACCAGGAAACTGCACAACCCTCCTTATCCTTCATTTCTGAACCGGAGATAGACTGGCCTGTCCGCTTTATACAGGATAGCTCTGTTAAGCAATTCGAAGTAATAAGAAGTAGGAATGAGAACTTGTTTTACATTAAAGAGGGTAAAGAAAAGTACAAGGAGCAGCAGGTTCCTTTTATAACAAATGGGGCAGGTTCCGCTATCGAGTTATTGAAGAATAGTATCGGCAAAACCATTGTGCCAATCGCTTCCCCTGCAAACATGGCATCGTTGCGCCCGATATACACACAACATGCAGACTCGCTCTTTCAGCCAAT
>JACMJX010000351.1 GCA_014380425.1 Chitinophagaceae bacterium
AAACAACGGGAAGTAACTGTGTTCTGTTATCAGGATGTTCTTTCCGCCACTCTTCTTTTTTTCTTTTAGTATTCCGTATATCAATCTTAGATTTTTAAAAAGATCGAATGGTTTGCTTTTTTGCACATGAGAAAAAATATAATAAGTGATCCCATACTTTTCGCCTGTTAAAAAGCTATCGTTACCTTTTAAACCAATAGGACTGTTTATAAAAACCGCATCATTTCCATTTTCCTTAAGCCCTCTTGCTATTAATTCATTTTTTGAGTTTTCAGCGCAAAACTTCATCGGGTAATTATCGGTAGCTCCAAGAAAAACTATA
Organism: Chitinophagaceae bacterium; assembly: GCA_014380425.1. Classification (GTDB taxonomy): domain Bacteria; phylum Bacteroidota; class Bacteroidia; order Chitinophagales; family Chitinophagaceae; genus JADCRZ01. The sequence continues at coordinate 323 of JACMJX010000351.1, forward strand.
TTCTTCTGCATCAAAAAGTCAATTGGTTGTGTATGATGAAATTCTCATGTCAATTCTCTGATTATCCTGCAGGGATTACCAGCCGCAACCACGTTTGAAGGAATGCTCCTTGTCACTACACTATTTGCACCTATTATCGTATTGGCACCTATGGTAACCCCTTTAAGTACCACACTATTTACGCCTAGCCACACATTGTCTTCTATTTCAACAGATGCCGGTTCTCCACTTCTAAGGTCATCTGCATGCCAGTCAGAATCAGTAATGAGTGTATTGGCGCCGCACCTTACATTGTTTCCAATTGTTATACTTCTGAAAGCACCTATCACCGTTCCGCTGAAACCGCAGCTTTCGCCAATAGTAATCCGGGCAGAAAATGGAGAGCCTAATGTAGAAATCATGCATGGCCTGTTTATCCCGATTGAATTAGATGTAGCCGCAGATAAAAAAGTGCAATTATCACCTATCGCTATGATGGTTCCAGGATATCTTTTGAAATGGCAAGATCCAGAAAACCGGGTGTTCTTACCAAGTGTTACCCCCCACCAAATAGCTTTAATGCGGTTAATATTTCCTGCCAGAAAGTTTAACCTGCTTTCTGCTACGTATAATGAATGGGATATGCTTCCGATTTTCATGGCACTGCTTCTGTTAAAACTTCCTCAACCGATTGTTCCTCTTCTTTTAGAAAAACGATTCTTCTTTGCTCATAGTATTTGTTATAAACGAGGCAAAGTATAAGCCCTGGTACGTTTATATTTAAATGTACGAGAGTCAGGTTGGCAAATACAAAGCCCATCATTCCCCAGTAAGGGCCCCAATAGTCCCACCTGCGGGCAGTGGCTTTCATTTTTTTCAGCATAAAAAACAGAAAAGCCAAAAACAATAACGCACCGGCCATCCCATACCAGTAAAAAAGAGAAAGATATCCTACATGTATCTGTGATGATCTTCCCCGAAGCATGGTGCTAAGTTCAAGATCCCCCTCAGCACCTTCGCCCCATTGCAGGTTACCCTTGCCTAATACCGGGTATTCGGGATACAGGTTGCCAAATACTTCGAAGGCAAGAAGGCGGGAGGATGCCGCACCGTTTTCAAGACCACCCTGGCTTGTTTCAAGAAACCTGTCTGCTATCAATCCGTCGATGTCGAAATTGAAATACTTAAGCACATAATAAGAGCTCATGCTCATCACGATTATGGTACCTATAACCCTTATGCCCTGTTTCAGGTTCATCTTTTTCAAGTTGTACTTTACAAAAAGAGAAATGGCCACATTAATGATGATCCACCTAGATTTGTTTATTACTGAAAAAATAGTGGCCGCAAGATAATAGATACTGATAGTGCCGTTCTTCTTCGTGTTCTCCGCTACAATAATGCATAATAAGGGAATAACCGTTAATCCGGCATATAATGATCCGCCGAAATAAGAATAAATGGAACTGAAACGCTTTTCAAGATCTGAAGATGCCGCAAACTCTTCCAGAGCATTGGAGTTGAGCATGAACATGGGGTTCACAAATTGTTGTATAAGTATCACCGCTATCGATAGCCAGAAGAGCCATTTTACCAGCCTGGTAAGTTCGTATATATATTTCCGGGAAAACAGGGTGTTTTCAATAATAGTAGCGGCAAAAAAGCCCATCATTATCTGATGCTTAAACAGGTAGGTTGGCGTGAAACTTCTGCCGGCGATAAAAATGTCGGATAAAATCACGTACACGGAAAAGGCAAGCAGAAAGGAAAGATATATGGGAAATCTTATGCGGCCTTTCTTGATGCAATTGAGCATCATATAAATAAATGCACCGAATACCACCATGTTAAAAAAGTAAATCCCGCTCTTGATATTGAAAAGATTTACCACAAAATAACTGAGTAGCGGAGAAAGAGTGATGACTATCACTAGTAAAAGATTGATCTTATTTGCTACAGAATTATTCAAACTTATCTTATTACGATTTTAAATTATCGTCTTTTATTTTCAGGTAAATCCCTATCAACTCGCTGCATACATGCTTTCTATCATGTCTTAACATAGCTGTTTCTTTTGCATTCACTCCATACCGAACTGCCTTTTCCGTATCTGCAGCCAGCTCGATAACTGCTCCGGCCATAGAGTAAGGCTCACCGTCCTGCACTAAAATACCTTCTCTTCCATCTTTAAGCAGGGAAGAAGTTCCCCCGGCGTTGCTGGCAATTACCGGCATTCCGACTAACATGGCCTCACACAGGCTATTGGGACTGTTCTCGATATGACTCACCTGGCAGTAGATATCCGAAGAAGCCAGCATCTGTGCAATTTCTGTTTCACTTTTTTCGCCTGCAAGCTTGATATTAAGTTCTGTTGCACTTTCCCTTAGCCAGTTCTGTACTATGGTAACGATAGGATCCTGATCGCTTAAGCCCACTACCACCCATTCAAACTCCATTTTATTGTACCCGACAAGAATACTTGCGGTCTTCATGATCGTTTCAAACCCTTTATACAGCGATTCGCTGGAAATGGTTATTAGTTTCAGTTTTCTCCGCCCTTCGTCCTTTTGCCAAATGATATCATAGAACGGATTCCGCATCAATTCATTGTTACGGAAGTAAATGCTGTCAGGGGATAACACCCTGGTTACACGCTTATCCCATATTGTTCTTCCTATCACATTCTTACTCATCTTTAAAATAGCACGTTCACGCTTCGCACGCTTCTCCAGGTTTTGAAAGGAATACCGGAAAGACTTTAAAAGTATCTTATCAGTGAATTCCTCATAGCGCTCTACTATGGAAGGAGGAATACCCGCATAAAACTTTTCAACATAAGGAGAAAGAATACCCTGTATAGAAATAACGGCAGGTATATCTGTTAGCTGCTGTACCAAACCGAAATTCTCTTCGGTTCCATGAATATGAATAATATCTGGCTTTACTTTCCCGATAATCTCTAAAAGCTTAGGTAATTCCTGCTTTTCCTGGCTCGCCTCTCCCATTACCCGGCCCAGATACCTGCTTGTTTTAGAACCGCTACTGCTCCTATGTACGGGATAGTACTCGGTTCCCCTAAAGCGAAATGGTTCTATTGCCTGGCTGGAATAAAAACAGATGGATAGCTCAATTTCCTTTCTGGCAACAAGGGCCGCTTCGAGCGACCTAAGCCAGCCACCTCTCAGCCCGGGAATTCTTAGTTTCTCCGCTGCCCCACATGCTGTATTGGTAAACCATAATACCTTCATCGTTTTCCATTTTCCTTTGGTTCTTCTGCTATGGTAAACATTATTTCCATCTCGATAACTTTACAGGGTGAATATATAGAGATTGCGGATGAAAACCATTCATTAATTCATTCAGCGTATTATGGTATTTTGTTTCCAATTTACCGATATCATCGTTCCAATAGGTTTCTCCTCTCCGCTCATTTGTTTCCTGTGAAATGCTGTCAGCAGAAAGTGCCAGGGCTGTAGGTAATGCCACTTCCACAAAAAGCTCCAGGGCGGTAAATACGCCGCAATACTGAATCATCTGGTTTACACAGCCTCGTGGTATTATAACGATATCGGAATAAGATCCCACCAAAGGATAGGCTAAATCTTTGTTGATACTGGCGGTATTGCGCACGAAATACTTCAGCGTCTTCCACCACCTCTTTTGCTCAAACAGATACTTTCTCGCCGATCGGCCATAGAAAATCTCCCAGGGCATTCTCGATGTAAAATTGAAACCATGCTGCCTCAGGCGCGCCGCGGCCTCTTCTTTAGACGGTAGAAACTTTTCTACTTCCACACCATCTACCCTGGTACTGAATTGAAGTATTCGCTCGTTCCAGGGCCAGTAAGGTGGATACTTTCTGTTCGGGCGGCCTTCCTTCAGATCGTTCAGCAGGAAGATCCCTGGTATAAAGGCTGTTTTCTCGTCTACTTTAAAATAATCTTTATAGTTGTTCTGGTTGATGGCAGGGTTCAGCATCAGGTCGTCTCCTACTACCGCGTAATGCTCATAATCGAGGTGTTTCAACTGATCCAATGCCTTTGCAACATATCCCTGAAAGTAATACGAATTACCATGAACGCTGATGACATCTTTCCGGCTCCCGGTGTAAAAGGGCATTATAAAGTAAATATCTTCAAACCTGCCGGCATAAATAGTCTTCAATCTATCCAGGTTGGCTTCGTAATTATGGTTGAACAGAATAAGCAGCGCCACATCACTCATATCAGGCCTTTTTTAACTTAAGTAATGAAAATATAAATGAATTCCTGAACAGCACTACCTGCAACACCCCGAATGTGATCAGATAAATGGCGAAGACAGTGAGCAACAGCGGAAGATTGTAAAGATGATTTCTTAACATGATACCGGCACTGGCGCAAATAGCGATAGTAAGAAAAATATGAACAAGCAGGCGGTGATCGAAAACGGCTTTGATATGCTTTCGGGAACACAGGTACACATACAGGCAAACGGCTGTTTCAGACAATACACAGGTAATAGCTGCTCCGATGAATTGTAGATAGGGAATCAACAGGAAATTAGCACTCAGGCTAATCACCAAACCTAAAATGGTTGCATGAAGTATCCGACGCTCTTCTCCCAGCGGCAGCAGAAACTGACTACCAAATACATTGCAAAGCCCTACTATCAGGGGCACTACCGACATTACCTGCAGCGCGATCGTTGCATCCAGGTACTTGTTCCCCGAAATTACCTGGAGTATCTCCTTCGGAAATACCAGGCAGAAAAAGCAGAAAGGAAAGCAAAGAAGGAATACGAGATTGGAAGAGCGGGTTAACAAATTACCGATACTTCTCATGTCCTTCGCCGCAAAGTAGCCAGCCATCCTTGGTATGATAACCACCCCCGCCCCCACTACAATAGTCCAGAAAATCTTTACCAGTCGTAACGGTACACTATAAATACCAACATTTCGCGTATCGGTAAAAAGACCTAGTATGATCGTGTCCATAAGAGAATAAATACTAACAGACACGCTAATACCGAATAGCACCAATAAAGGCTTCAGGTGTTGTTTTAAGTTTATCCGGTCATTACTGGAAATATAATATCGTCTTATAAAGTTGTGGAAATTGATGCAGGCATTTAGAAAAGGAGCCATCACCAGTATGAAGCTATAAAGAATATAATCGTCTGGCTGTTTGATAAAGATAAGGATGGCTATAACACTGGCTGCTTTCACGATGATCGCTCTGCGGGTGATGTATGCAAATTTCTCCATACCCTGATAGAACCATTCTATCAGGAATGAACTGCATATAATGTAAATACATCCGATCTTTACAAGAGAGAAATTGATCCGCAGCGATGGTAACAGGAAATAAAGTACGATAAATGTAGCCGAAAAGATAAACGACAGTATAAGCTGAATCAGCACCAATTCTTTAACAAGGATGGAATAACGCGCAGGATTGTCTTTTACTTTTGCTATTTCCCTTATACCGTATACGGGGATCCCGATCGTCGAGAAAATGATGAAATACTGCGTGAAAGCATCTGCAAAGGAAATGGCCCCAAAGTTCTCTGGCGACAATACTCTCGTTATGTAAGGAAAAGTGATCAATGGAAAAACGACAGTAGATGCCGTAAGTACAAAATTGTTGATCAAATTTCTCCTCAGGCTCATACTAGTTTGAATTATGCTTTGCTACTATTTCATCTGCCAGTTCCATGCTTCGCTTGATACATATATCCATATTGTAATACTGCCATTCTCCAAATCTGCCAAGCGTGTAAATGCCTTTTTCCTGGAGATACCCCTTTACTGCAGTAGTCGACCTCTCGTAGTTCTCATCAAACACAACGTAAGCATGTTCAGATACATGATAATCTATGGGTCGCTTAAGAAAAGCGTCTTTCCTGCCATTTTCCACCATCTCCTGGTATGTTTTTTCACCAACTACCTCGGTGATAGAGTAAGCACGCGAAGGGCTAAAGAAATTACCGATATGAATGTAACGATGAAAGAAGTTCCCGTCTTCTGGCACATAAGTCCAGGTACGGTCGGTCCCAGTCGTTTCCCATAACATGGTTGTTACTTTATTGTATTTTAGCTGAGCAGCCTCCCCCAGAATTTCACCTGGTACATCTTGCAGCAAACCTGTTATCCTGTCTAAAGGAAGTGTACTTATTATTAAATCGAATTTCTTTTCGCCATTAACTGTCCATTGCGTTGTAACGGGATTATAGGCGATGGCCGATACCGCATAGTTGCAGGTGATGTTGACACCTTCTGCCAGGCTGTCGATAAAAGTGTTCTGATTATTCGAATTAGGATAGTAGAAACTGGAATGCGGCATCTTGTCGCTTTCATTACTTATGAGGCCCTTGAAAAACGATCTCTTATCGGGGATAGGAAGTTTACCCTCCACCCAGGCATGGCTCATATTTGCCGGATCTCTGTTCCATATTTTTCTATTGTAAGGTATGAAATAGATGTCTGACAGGGTATTTCCGAACTTTTTACGAAACCAATCTTCCAGGTTGCCATAGTTGCCATCATCATTAGAGCCGAGAAAATCACTCGATACCCGAATGGCAAGGTCCTGATCCAGCTCGTGTATCTGTTTTATGGCATACTCTATAGGATAGCTTACTTCATTGCCCATCAGCCTGATCACCGCATTTCTGGTAACTGCATGCCAGTTCTTTTTAGGAAGAACTTCTCCAAACACAAAATCCATTACTTCCTGGTATTTCGAATTGAAGCAGTGCCCGCCGGTAACATGATAAGCTATTCCTTCTGCCTCTCTCGTTCTGGCAATACCGCCAGCTATCGAATGGCGCTCCAGTACTTCCGTCTCGAAATGTTTGCTCAGCAATCTCGCAATACTTAATCCTGAAATACCGGCTCCTAGAATTCCTATTTTCATAACCCTGTCTTTTTTTTTACAATGAGCTTCTTTGAAAGCATCTTCGAGAAAATTCTTGCGCCATCATCATTCATATGTGCAAGATCGTCGAATAAGTTGCGATCGGAAAGAAAAGTGCTATCATGACTGTAGTCGAGAAATTGAACGCCATGTTTTTCACACACTTGCTTTGCGATCTCGATGGACTTTGTCTGCTCATACTTGTAGAACAATGGTGATACTACCACAACAAGTTGCGATCCTGCATTCTTAGCACTGGTAACAAAGCTTTCGAAAGCTCTTACCAGCGTATCGTCTATTACTTCCCTGAACACCATTGTGTCGAGGTCTTTCGGCCATTTTCCTCGAAACGCGACATATCCCCGATCATCCTGCTTCCGCTCCTTATTGGTCTCCATGTTTCCCGCGGCGATAGTAAGTATCATTGAATTGAAGGGATAGGTGTAGGACATCAGCTTTATCTTCTCATATGGACTTCTGGTTTCAACGATCTCGCGGATCTCTTCATGGCTTTTGTAATACGGCAATAACGAAGACAGTCGGTCGTAATTCTCCTGCCTTTTGTTTAGGTAAGTAACGTCGAAATCAAGAATGACCAGCGTGGGTGTATATCTCTTAAGAACACTTTTTAAAACAGCTGTATTGTAAAGTATGTAGTTGGCGTCTCTTCCCGTATTGTAAAAACTCATGGTATCACCCCCAAAAAACTCTGGCACATAATGGTGGTTCGCTCTAGAAGATCCAAATACAAGAATATCAGTTTTCGCAGTGTCCATCGAATAGGTAGTACGGTATTGCAGTCCGGAATTCTGTTTGAAATAGTAATACTCCAATATCTTACCACTGGTAAAATCAAGGGCTGCTATTATAAACATCAAAAGTACTATCCGAAAGATCAAATAAGCTACTTTGTTTTTAGTCATGTTTATAATTTTAAAATTGAAAATATATAAACTGCCCGCCATCAAATACACCGATCAGCATAATCAGGAAAATGACAACTATGTAGGCTATGTTTCTTACCAGCATATTCGAGCTTCTGAAAAACGCATACTTCGATTGCATGAATTCTGCCTGAAATTCACTCAACATTAAAATGGTAATAGCTAAAAGAGAGAAGATCAGTTGTGCAGGGCTTGGAATATACAGTTCGCCAACGGATGTAAAGATCTTGGTGATTATTATCAAGGCATAATCCAGGCTTTTAGCCCGGAAGAACACGAAAGCAAGACTGATGAGCCAGAAGGTAAGTAACCTGCCGCCTATCCTGAATAACAATCCATAGCTTGCTGCATTTCTCCATTTCTTTGTTAGAGGATTTACCAAGCGGTCAACTACGATATAGAGTCCATTCAGAAAACCCCAGATAATAAAGTTCCAGCTGGCGCCATGCCACAAACCACTGATGGTGAAAGTAAATGCCAGGTTGACACAGTTGCGCGCTAGCGGTACTTTATTGCCGCCTAGCGGAATGTACAGATAGTCGCGAAACCAGGTGGATAAGGAAATATGCCATCTCTTCCAGAACTCTGAAGGTGACTTTGAAAAGAAAGGTCGCTCGAAATTATTCATCAGGTCAAACCCGAGTATTCTTGCAGAACCTACGGCAATTTTGGAATAACCGGCAAAATCGCAGTAGATCTGGAATGTAAAGAATATAGCCGCTACCATTAGGCTGGTACCATTGTGAAGATCCGGGTAGTCGAACAGAACATTCACATAGATGGCCAATCTGTCGGCAACTACCACCTTCATGAAGAATCCCCACAGTATCAACCTTGCTCCCTCCACGATGTTATGGTAATCGAATGCATGTTTCTCGTAGAACTGGTGAAGAATATTCTGCGGGCGTTCAATCGGCCCCGCAACAAGCTGCGGGAAAAACATCACATACAAGGAGTAGATGCCGAAATGCCTTTCAGCCTTCTGATGCCCGCGGTAAACTTCTATAGTATAACTCATGGCCTGAAAGGTATGGAACGACAAACCTATCGGAAGCAGGATGGAGAGATAGGGTACCTGGTTCACAAGACCTACCGATTGCATCAGCGATGTAAGGTTCTCATTGATGAAATTGAAGTATTTGAATACGGCCAGCACGCCTATATTTGCTATCAGGCTGCATACCAGAAAGGCCTTTCGTCTTTTGCCCGTGGAGTTTTCAATATAAATGCCTGCAAAATAATCTACAACTATAGTGAAGCCAAGAATAAGAATATATAGTGGCACAAATGCCATGTAAAAATAACAACTGCTTAATAACAGCAGCAGCCAACGGAATTTGTGTGGCAGCATATAATACAGTATGCATACCAGAGGTAAGAAAATAAGAAAGGAGAATGAGTTGAAAAGCATGGAAGTAGTAGATTGGTTCGGGGGTATTGATTATTTTACACGATCTTTCTTTCTTGTTTTCTTTATTGTGCCGTTTTCCTCTCCGTAGCCATATCCATACCCGTAACCATACCCATATCCATACCTGTAATTTCCTTTGGAGATTTTAACATCATTGATTACAATATTTACTTTAGGTAATTTCTTCTTGGAAAACATCCGCTCGATCAGTGATATCTGGTGCTTGAATGTATAACCATGCCGAACGATATATAAGGTGGTATCTACATAAGATCCCATGATTTCCGCATCTGTTACCATTCCTGCCGGCGGGCTGTCTACAACAATATAATCGTAAAAGTTCTTCAACTCCTTAAACAAAGCTTCTACCTTCGGCAACATCAGTAGTTCTGCGGGGTTCGGAGGCAATGGCCCAGACGCGAACACTTCGAAGTTTTCGTGGGCACCCGAAGGCTGAATCCATTTCTGCCAGTTGTCGTCGTTGGTAATAGTATAATTGCTGAATCCACTTCTTGCCAGGTTAAGATTGTCGGAGATCTTTGGCTTCCTGAGATCGAGCTCCATCAGCAACACCTTTTTTCCTGCCAGGGCCAACGCCATGCATAGATTGATAGACATAAACGACTTGCCTTCTCCACTCATACTGGATGTTACCAGAACTATCTTATCCCTTTCCCCGGGTAATAAATACTGCAGGTTAGTTCTTAGTGACCTAAACTGTTCGGCAATAATATGTCTCGAGCTAAGGGTAACGGCTATGATCTCCCTGTCTTTATTATGACCGATCTCCGCAAGTACAGGAACCCTGGTAAGTGCCGAAATATCTTCCAGCGCGCTGATCTTGTTATTGAAGAAATCACGCCCGAAGCTGATCGCAAACGGGAGCAGAAGGCCGATCATGAATCCGGTCATTGCCATCAGCATCTTCTTTGGCTTAAAAGGAGATGAGTCTCCTTTGGCAGGATCTATGATTCGGGCATTTGCCAGTGTGGAAGATTTTGAAATGGCCGTTTCCTCCCGCTTCTTCAGTAGAAACAGGTAAAGCTCCTGCTTAATGGCCTGCTGCCTGGAGAAATCAAGAAATACACGCTGCTTTGCAGGCACTTTCGTAATCTGGCCTTCAAAGCCCATGGTCCTTTTGCGGAGTTCGCTAATGCTCACTTCAAGTCCTCTTTTTATCGAACCTATGCTGCTCAGAAGCTCCAGCCTTATGTTTTTCAACTGGCCATCGATACTTAGTACAGAAGGATGACTGGGTGTTAAACTCATCAACATACGGTCTCTTTGTAATTGCACATCATTGTACCGCTGAACAATCGTAACGAAATTGGGATCCTGCATTACCAGCGAGGAAGGAACCACTCTTGAATTGTTTACATTATCCTTCAGAAATTCTTCCAGCGATTTCACTACCGAGAGTTGTACTTCACTCGTTGTTTGCTGCCGCGAATATTCGCTGGTGTTCTCCAGTAACAGGTGCGATTGCTGATCGATATCCGTTATCCTGTTCTCCGTTTTAAAACCCTCGATGTCTTTTTCGATTCCGGTAAGCTCGCTGAGTACCAGTTTCAGCCTTTCGTCGATGAAATCCATGGTGCTATCGGCGATCCGTTTTTTATCATTCACGTTGGCCTCCAGATAAACCCTTATCAGGCCGTTCAGAATCTCTTCGCCTTTCTTGGGAAAGCTCTCGTTCAATGTGAGATAGATAACACTTACTTCTTTATTAGGAATATTAACACTTAGGGAGCCGTTATAGTACTGCGCCATAGCATCTATAGGTGCAACCAGAATCAGTAACGGCTGCTCTACCTTCCAGGAGGAAAAGCCTTCTGCCGGTGAGATCATGGCAGGGCCCTCCTCCAGTTGCAGAGTATCTCCTGTTCTTCCTTTGTACACCTTATTATCGCAGTACAGCTGAAACCTGGAAAGATCCGATGGTTCAAACACCAGCTTGTATTGTTTACTGAGCGAATAATGATTCCTTCCGGGGTGGATGTAGCTGAACTTAACCGGGCTCTCTTTAAAAACTTCCTTCGCCTTCAGTTTACCGGGAACATAATAGTGAATATAAAGCTGAAGATCCATCACTACCTGTTCCATCAAAGTCCGGCTCTTGAAAATCTCCGCTTCATTATCAACATTACTTTTTCCCATCGATAATCCGAGGTCTTCCAGCATTTCTGCTTCATTAATGCCGCCGCCTTTCTGCTCATCCTGCACCAGAATAGACGCCCGAATTCTGTACTCGGGTGCCGAGAAGCTCAGATAGAAATAGGAAAGCGCCACACAGCATACCACGGAAACTATGATCCATGGCCATAAAACCAGAACTTTTGAGATGATCTTTTCGAAGAAAAAGCCATTACCCTCTACTTCGCTCTCCTGAATGATAACCGGTTCTCTTTGGTAGTTCTGCATATTGAATTATAACCTTGATAATAAAATGATCAATACCGAAATTCCCGATGCTGCCAGCGTTATATTCCTGTTAGTGGTTGCGTCGGAAGATGTTATCCTGGATTTGTTGGGCTCTACGTATATCATGTCTCCCTGCTTCAAATAAAAGTAGGGAGATGAAAAGGTGGCCGATGAATTAAGATTGAACCGCACGAATTGCTTCTGCCCGGCTGAATCTCTCACCAGCAAAACATTCTCCCGCTTGCCGTAAATTGTAAGGTCGCCTGCTATGCCGATAGCATCCATGATGCTTAGCTTCTCATTTGGCACCACATAGGTTGCCGGCCTGGCCACTTCTCCGAGAACGGTGATGCTGTAATTGGTGAATCTTACATTCACTACAGGGCCTTTGTAAAATCTTCCTACAAGATCGTGAATGGAATCGCGGGCATCGGCTGTGGTAAGGCCGGCAAGTTTGATCTTACCAACCACAGGCAGTTCGATAAAGCCATTCCTGTCTACCAGAAAACCAGTGATTGGCTGTGCTGCCGCAGGATTGTTGGAAGAGCCGGGCTGAACGGAGAATGAAGCTGAATTGGCGGATGTTAAGATGTTATTGGCCTCGGGGTCGAGGGTAAGTATCGTTATCTGCAATATGTCGTTGGGCTGTATTACAGGATCCTTGAAAGAATTGACAGGCAGGTTATGTGAACTGATGTATAGAGAATCCGGAATGTCCTGAAAATAGGTAATCTTTTTATTCGTGGAGCAGGAAGAAAGCAGGAACCCAAATAGAAGAGCGGAATAAGCCATTAAAGCAAGAGGAGTTTCCGGGGCTTTTCGCGCCGATCTGATATTAGATTTCATTAACTGTGGTTTTTCCTAACCCTATAACGTAGTTTAACTACTTACATTATAGTGCTAACTATTTTTTTTAATTTATTTGATATAGGGTACGGAAAAACCTGTAAGGCAAATGTAGAAGAAAATAATGAACAAAACTTTTGAGTGCTATAAAAATATTACCGGGGCAACGGTATTGCTGCATGTAGCAAGGCTTCGTCTGCTGCTTAAGTACATCATCTTGCAGCTTTCGGAAATAACACATAGGGATAGTACGATGTGTTATTCGTAATAGTACGCTTTCCATCGTTTTTAATACATATAAAGCATAGTAGAACCGGCGCTCTTTAATTACAGGATATAACGGCTTGGGGTAGTAGCTGAAACAAAAAAGGGCCGCCTTAACTTGGTAAGGCGACCCCGGGTGTATAAATTCAGTAGCATTTATTGTTTAATAAAGCTCTCGGTTGCGGTTCTTTGAGCGTCTTTGATAGTAATGAAATACTTGCCCCTTGCCAGCTTACTTAGATCGATAGTGCTGGTAGACCCGCTAATCCTTATCTTTTCTACAATCCGGCCACTCATATCGGTAATGCTTATTTCGGTGCTGGTTCCGGAAAGGTCTTTTATATTCAATATATTGCTTACCGGGTTGGGGCTTATTTTGAAAGAAGTAACAATATCAGCTTTATCTATCTTCACTATTTTCGAGAATTCCGATTTGCCATCGATATCTACTATTTTAAGACGATAGTAAGTAAGTTGATTACCTGCTCCTGCCGCCGTAAATGTATACGTATTGCGGTTGATGCTGTTACCAGCGGCGTTTACCTTGCCAATAGCAGTAAACTCCGCTCCGTTATAGCTTCTTTGTATCTCGAAATAGCCGGAGTTTTTTTCTGTACCTGTTGTCCACTCCAGCCTGTCGGTTCCTTTGTCCCTTACTGCCACAAAATTAGCCAGCTCCACGGGTAAGGTGGTAAAGCCATTGGCCGATCCCAGCGTAAAGCGTTGCCCATTGGAGATGGGAACGGCAGCAAAACTAAAGGTATTACCAACCTGCGTGGCTCCGCTGATCACACCCACCCCGGCAGTTTCATCACTGAGCGAGCCATTGCTATTCCGGTCTATCAGCAGTCTAAGGTCAGATGCTGCTACAGCGTAACCTGTAAGATCAAAATCAACTGTGGCACCTGTTATGGTTCCTGTTACCGAAGCAGCCCATTCTCTTGGAAAGCGCGCAGAAACACCAGCTGGTACACTATTTCCATCCGGAGTGGCTGGCAGATTGTTATGGCCGGCTATCAGATAACTGTTTAGCGTCATACCCATTGCCGATCTAAGGCCTAACATTCCACCACCTGCGGCGGTGTTAGAACCTCCACCGAAGGCACTGCCTATCCCTACTACATCGTAGTCGAAATCGCCATTCACAGGATCATCCATCTTGTATACATCAGCGGCATTGTCCAACACGATATTATATTTGGCAGCCAGGTAATTCTGGCAGATAGTAAACTCCGATTGCTGAAGGGTTCTATCGAACACAATCATTTCAGCTATCCTTCCGTCCCAGAAGTCAACGCCAACGGCTCCGCCAGTAGATGTCACTGCACCAATAGTCAGTTCTGTTCTGCCGTTTGAACTATTAGCTGGTCCTCCGTCTACTAACAGCGCTCCATTTATCGATCCATAGAAAGAGGAGGAACGATAGTTTGCCATGGCAAGAAAGGGTTGTATGGCAGGCACATTGCCGAAGTCTCGTACGCCGGCTCCTGTTAAATAACCAAATGTGGTAGTAGTTCTGTTATCATAGCCAAAACTGCGTTGAAAACCTCCGGCATCCTGACCAAACAGCTTTGATCTTACAGCACCACCGGTATTGTGAGATCCTACGATGAGTATTGTCATTCTCGGCATATCCTCCTGCCTGATATTTAGCGGGCTTACCATCAGGTTAGGGCTGCTGAAACTGATAGCAGGGAAGCCATTGAAGCCTGCACTGGTAAAAGTAGGTCTTCCTGCAGTGAGCGTTTGCAGTGCATGTAAACCACCTGCAGACTGATCGCTCCACCGTTCTACTCTCTGTCCGTCACCGGCAACAGTCGTACCCGCGGCGTCTGTAAAAACGCCTCGGTCGGCCCGTAACCAGAGTCTGAGTAGACCAGCAGCAGGGGGGTTAGTAACAGCAATGCCACCAGGGCTTGTCTGAGCAAAAAGTTGAAAGGATAGCAAAAATGCTGTAATGGCCAAAAAAGCTGTTTTAGAGTTGTAGTGTCCCATAGATATTGAAATATGTGTACCGAAAAATTACTTTAAATTGGATGCCTGTTCATTTTGTCGGATAAGGATTACCAGACCTTAACGGTCGGGTTGCTATATTATTGCCTGTACCAAATAAGTGGAATCGTTTAAACGGTAATAGAAAGTCTCTTATCTACGGGTAACGTCTTTACGCTTCGATCGCCTTGTTGATAAAGTAAATAAGTGGTTGAATAGCCGCGAAGGCATCTGTCGCTTTCTTCTGGAGTGCTTTGGTAGTAAGGTCTTCATCTCCAATCTTGATCATGGCTACAAAGCTTTTCAGCTTCAGAAATTCGATGGCAGCATTCTTTTCATCGTAGCCCTTGGGTGGGCGGCTCAGTTTGTATTCTTCGCTTTCATCCAGGGTTCCGAAACTTGCTTTAAACTTTTTACTACCCGTTATCTGCTTGAATTCTTCGTAATTGTAATCGATTTCCTGGCGTATCTTTTTAAGATCGTTCGGGTCGGGCATCCAGATACCGCCTCCGGCAAAACTGCCACCCGGCTCCAGGTGAAAGTAATAGCCTGCAAAAATGCTTTTTTTGCCACCCCTGTTGATACTGGCGCCCATATTGGTTTTATAAGGCGATTTGTCTTTACTGAAACGTACATCCCGGTTAATTCTAAACACACAATCCTTGCTTTCCAGCGCGGCGATTTCCGGGTCTGTTTTGCCATGAGCATCAATGAGGGTACCAACAAAAGCAGCAAAGTCTTTCTTAGCCGCTTCAAAAGCCGGGCGGTTCTTATCGAACCATTCTTTGCTATTGTTCTTTTTTAACTGCTGGAGAAATTTGATCGTTGCAGGTTGTAACATAAAGGTGTTATTACGTATAAAAGCGCTGCAATCTACTGCTTTTTTTAAACAGTGCCTATAACGAGTCAATGCTTGTCAACACCCATCTCTTACAACCTAAACTGCACCCCACCCATAAGCCCAAACGTCAGGCCCCGAAACCAGTCGTTCCTCTGCCGGCTCCATAAATAATGTTCGTTCAGATCCTCCCCTTTTCCTTTCGTGTATTTGATCGCGTTGAATGTAGGCCCTGCAAAAACTTCCATGTTCCCCAGCACTTTCCATGCAGCCAATGCCCTTAAAGAGCTTTTATAATACTTACCTTCCTTAAAATCGCTCAGGGCAGTAAAAGCGATTTCCGGGTGAAGGCGGAACCGCCCGTTAACCCTCAGGTGCGCACCGAGGCCCCATTCAAGCGCATAAAGTTCCTGTTTGCTCTTTAAGTTATAGCCCAGCCCTAATATTCCATAAAGAACCCGACCGCCCGATCGGAAAGCCAGCACGGTCGTCTGGTTTTCGTCAGTAGTGATACCCAGCGATTTTTCACCCTTCTTCACCAGGTTGATAACACCTATCGGGTAATCACTGCTATCCGCAATATTGATGAAGCCACTTACCTGCACCCCTTTTACCCTGCGCGCTATATTTAAAAACCCTGTTATCTGCGTTGTCACGCTATCCGATTTGTTCATGAAGCCACTTATCTGCACGGCAGACTTCGAAGAAACATTCAACAGCCCCCCGATCTGCGTTACAGCCCGCGCGCTTGCATTGATCAATCCCCCGATCTGGGTAATATTGTCTGAACTTTTCTCCATGGAGCCTGTCTCGAAAAGCGTATCCCTGCCAGACAGGTTAAGCACTCCCGCCACTTGCACCCCACGGCTGTTTCCCCGCACCACATTCGTTATTCCCGCACCCTGAAACCCGAAACTGTTGCCTCGCACGATATTCGTTATTCCCGCACCCTGAAACCCAAAGCTATTGCCTTGCACGATATTAGCGATCCCGGCCCCCTGGAAGCCCCGGATCGCTCCCGTCGTATTAAGGATCCCTGCCACCTGCGCACCCCGCGCCGACTTGCCCGCATAATTAAAAATGCCCGAAGCCTGCAAGCCGGTAAGCGAGTCTTTAATGATCGTTCCAATCCCCGCAAACGCCACCCTTCTTTCGCTCCGCGACAAACCCGAGAAGATATGGTAAGAAAAATAATTGGTATAAGATGCGGCGCCTGTTCCATTCGAACTGAGCGGATAAAACACGCCGATATGCGC
>JACMJX010000352.1 GCA_014380425.1 Chitinophagaceae bacterium
ACAATTGTTCAGGATGTGTTCCTGGGTAATATTCCTTACATGACCCCAAGGGGTACTTTTGTAATCAACGGAGCTGAGCGCGTTGTAGTATCACAGCTGCACCGTTCACCTGGTGTGTTTTTTGGCCAATCCGTTCATCCTAACGGAACAAAGATTTACTCTGCCAGGGTTATTCCTTTCAAGGGTGCTTGGATGGAATTCGCGACAGACATTAATAACGTAATGTATGCATACATTGACCGGAAGAAGAAATTTCCGGTTACTACTTTGTTACGTTCTATAGGTTACGAAACGGATAAGGATATTCTGGAGCTTTTCGGAATGGCCGACGAGGTAAAAACAGATAGAGCTTCTTTAGAACCCTTTATAGGCAAAAAACTCGCTGCCCGTGTGCTTCGTACCTGGGTAGAGGATTTTGTGGATGAAGATACCGGTGAAGTGGTGTCTATAGAGCGTAACGAGATCGTGATGGAAAGAGATACAATTCTTGACGATTCCGCTATCGTTACCATTGCCGATATGGATATTGAAAGTGTCTTTATCCAGAAGGAAGAGATGAGCGGCGATTATTCCATCATTTACAATACACTAAATAAAGATACTTCTAACTCGGAACTGGAAGCCGTTCAGCATATCTACCGCCAGCTGCGGGGTGCTGATGCTCCCGACAATGAAACAGCCAGGGGTATCATAGATAAGCTTTTCTTTAGCGACAAGCGTTATGATCTGGGAGAAGTGGGTCGTTATAAGATTAACCGCAAACTGAACTTGAACTACCCGCTGGAGCATAAAGTACTTACCAAGCAGGATATTATTTCAATTATAAAATACCTGGTTCTTCTAACGAACGGCAAATCGGAAATAGATGATATCGATCACCTGAGCAACCGCCGGGTACGTACCGTGGGAGAACAGTTATATGCTCAGTTCGGCGTTGGATTGGCCCGTATGGCGCGTACCATCCGCGAAAGGATGAACGTTCGCGATAACGAGGTGTTTACACCGGTAGATCTGATAAATGCCAGAACGCTTTCTTCCGTTATCAACTCATTCTTCGGTACATCTCAGTTAAGCCAATTTTTGGATCAAACAAATCCGCTTTCCGAGATCACGCACAAACGGCGTATCTCCGCACTCGGACCCGGAGGCTTAAGCCGTGAAAGAGCAGGATTTGAAGTACGTGACGTTCACTACTCACACTACGGTCGTCTTTGCACCATTGAAACACCAGAGGGCCCTAATATTGGTTTGATCTCCACGCTTTGCGTACATGCAAAGATCAATGAGATGGGATTCCTTGAAACACCTTATAGAAAGGTGGTGAATGGTAAAGTAGATCTTAACAATATTAAGTTCCTCAGCGCCGAAGAGGAAGATTCCGCCAAGATCGCTCAGGCAAACACAGCAGTGGACGAGAAAGGTAATTTTAAAGAGGATAAGATCGTCTCCCGCGAAACAGGCGACTTCCCCATCCTCGATAAAGCAGACGTGGAATACATGGACGTAGCACCAAACCAGATCGTAGGGTTGAGTGCTTCATTGATTCCGTTCCTCGAACATGATGATGCTAACCGTGCCCTGATGGGATCGAACATGCAACGTCAGGCAGTTCCGCTTATTCGTCCTGAATCGCCGATCGTTGGTACAGGCCTGGAAGGAAAAGCTGCCCGTGATGCACGTATCCAAATACATTCCGAAGGAGAGGGCATGGTTGAATTCGTGGATGCTAATGAAATTCATGTTCGTTACGAGCGGGATGAATTACAGAAGCTGGTAAGCTTCGAGGAAGATCTGCGTATTTACAAGCTAACCAAATTCGCTAAAACAAACCAGGAAACATCCATCAATCTTACGCCTGCCGTTAAAAAAGGACAGCGTGTTAAAGAAGGTGATTTTCTTACAGAAGGATATGCTGTTCAATCCGGTGAGCTGGCTCTCGGAAGAAATCTTAAAGTGGCATTCATGCCATGGAAAGGTTACAACTTTGAGGATGCCATCGTAATCAGCGAAAGAGTAGTGCGTGAAGATCTGTTTACTTCCATACATATTTCTGAATATGAACTGGAAGTACGTGATACCAAACTTGGAGAAGAGGAACTAACCCCTGATATCCCCAATGTTTCTGAAGAAGCTACTAAAGATCTAGACGAAAACGGTATTATCCGCATAGGTGCTCATATCAAAGAAGGTGATATCCTTATCGGCAAGATCACTCCGAAAGGGGAAAGCGACCCTACTCCTGAAGAAAAGCTTTTAAGAGCCATTTTCGGTGATAAGGCGGGGGATGCTAAAGATGCTTCACTGAAGGCCCCGAATGGCGTTGAAGGTGTAGTAATCGATAAGAAACTGTTCCAGAGAGCCAAGAAGGATAAAAACGCGAAAGTTCGTGAAAAAGCCTCTATCGATAAGCTGGAGAAAATTCATGACAAGAACGTACAGGACCTCCTGGATATCCTGGTGAGCAAACTGCTGACGCTTACCAAAGAATACAACTCTGCCGGTGTTAACAATAACTTCGGGGAAGTGCAGATTGGTAAAGGGGCGAAATTTACCGCCAAGAACCTGACGGGCATTGACTACCTGAACGTAAATCCTTTGGGTTGGACGGGTGATGACAAAACTGATAATCTGATCAACATATTATTGCACAATTACAGCATCAAGTACAACGAGGAACTGGGCCGGTACAAAAGAGAGAAGTTCAACATCTCGATAGGTGATGAGCTGCCTGCTGGTGTATTGAAACTGGCTAAAGTGTACCTGGCTGTTAAGCGTAAGCTGAAAGTGGGTGATAAGATGGCCGGCCGGCACGGTAACAAGGGTATCGTAGCCAAGATTGTACGGGCAGAAGACATGCCGTTCCTGGAAGACGGAACGCCTGTTGATATAGTGCTGAATCCCCTGGGTGTACCTTCACGTATGAACCTGGGCCAGATTTATGAAACTGTACTAGGCTGGGCTGGTGAGAAACTCGGATTGAAGTTCGCTACTCCTATTTTTGATGGGGCTTCCGTATCTGAAATTGCCGAACACGTTGAAAAAGCAGGATTGCCAAGTTTTGGACACACCTATCTCTACGACGGTGAAACAGGCGACCGTTTCGATCAGAAAGCAACTGTTGGAATTATATACGTCATCAAATTGCACCATATGGTAGACGATAAGATGCACGCCCGTTCCATTGGGCCCTACAGCCTTATTACCCAGCAGCCTTTGGGTGGTAAAGCGCAGTTCGGCGGACAGCGTTTCGGTGAAATGGAGGTTTGGGCACTAGAGGCTTACGGAGCTTCCAATATCCTACAGGAGTTGCTCACGCTTAAATCGGATGATATTATAGGCCGTGCCAAAACCTACGAGGCTATCGTGAAAGGCGATAATATTCCACGCGCCGGCATCCCTGAGTCATTCAATGTATTGGTTCATGAGCTCAGAGGCCTTGGTCTTGACCTTAAGTTTGATTAGTAAATTTCCATTATAGGGAAAGCCATTCACCGAAAGTGAATGGCTTTTTTTTGCATAAAAATATAAAATACAATATGATTTAAAAACCGTAAATTCATACAGATCATTTTCTCCGGTGCTGATATGAAAAGAATGCTCGCTCTTCTCTTAACCCTGTGCTTTTTTTCTTCTGTAAAAGCAGACCACGTAACCGGGGGGGAGATGTATTATTCATTCAGAGGGGTAACTGGTACCGAATACAACTACAGTATTGTTCTAAAGCTTTTTACGGATTGCGACTCAAGAAGAAGAGTAGATGATATAATAACTATTTCAGTGTTCAGCCGCTATAGCGGCGCTTTCGTTCGAAATGTTGTTGTTTCGAAAACAAACCTGGAGAACCTGAATTTAACCAATCCCGATCCTTGTATCACCAACCCTCCCACAGTATGTTATCAGGTATCCTATTTCAATGTAGATCTTAGCTTACCTGGTTCAACAGACGGTTATGTTCTCACTTCCCAGGTTAATTATAGGGTAAACAGCCTCGCCAATCTTTACAGCGGGTACTCCAATATAGGAGCTAGCTACTCCGCCGAAATTCCGGGTACCAGCCCCCTGGCAGGGGCCCCGGGAAATAACAGTGCCGTATTTACCGGAAGCGATCTTGTTGTTATCTGCGAAGACCACTCGTTTAATTATAGTTTCGGAGCAGTAGATGCCGATGGTGATAAACTTGTTTACTCATTTTGCGATGCGCATAATACCGGAGCTTCCGGCGGAGGAAATATTCAGAACCCTACACCACCTCCTTATTCGTCGCTCCCCTATGGCCCTTTATTCAGCGGAACAGCACCACTGGGGAGCAAGGTGAAGATCAACTCCGAAACCGGCCTCATTACAGGTGTTGCGCCTTCTGAAGGCAAGTATGTTGTTACCGTATGTGTGCAGGAAATCAGGAATAATGTTGTAATTGCTACACAACGTAAAGATATCCAGATCAAAATAGCCCCTTGCTCGATTGCCGAAGCTTCTATTTTACCGGAATACCTGCTTTGTAAAGACACCAAAACGATCAACCTGGTCAACTACTCCAATAGCCCCTTGATCAATGCCTACCAGTGGAAGATCGAAGACGCTTCTAATACAATCTTGCTAAACTCCACGGAGCCGGAAGTTAATTATACCTTCGACAATATCGGTACTTATACCGTGCGGCTTTACATCAATCCCGGGCAGGCATGTTCCGATTCGGCTGCGGCACCTGTAAGAGTATATCCTGGCTTTGAACCTGCTATCGACTTTACCGGCATCTGTGCAAAGAAGCCGACTTTCTTTAAAGATGCCACCACTTCCGTTTATGGCAATGTTAATTCATGGCAATGGGAGTTCGGAAGACCCGGTGCTGCCAATAATACTTCCACCGATAAAAACCCCTCTTATACTTATGATGCCAATGGCAATTCAAATGTAATGCTGATAGTAGGCGATGATGTTGGATGCAAAGACACTACTTACACACAGGTTGCCATCGTAGATAAGCCGCCTATCACGCTTCCTTTCAAAGACACGCTTATATGCATCCGGGACAGAGTGCAACTGCTCGCGTCCGGAAGCGGCAACCTGAGCTGGGGGCCAACGGGGTCTGTTGATGGCAGCATACCAAACCCGGTAGTAAGCCCTGATGCCACTACTTCCTATATCGTTAACCTCAATGATAACGGTTGCACCAATAGCGACTCCTTAAGGGTGAGGGTAGTGGATCGTGTTACCCTTAACCCCATGAACGATACTACCATCTGCACATCGGATACTATCAGGTTGCGCATAGAGTCGGACGGCCTGCAATACGTTTGGACTTCACCGGGAGAAGTATTGAACCCTTCGTTCAAAAATCCGCTTGCCGTTACAGGTAACAATACCATTTATACGGTCAGGGCTATTATAGGCGGCTGCTCGGCAACCGGGAATATACTGGTAAATGTAGCCCCGTACCCGGTTGCAATTGCCGGGGCCGATACAACGATCTGTTTCAATACAAGTGCGCAGTTGAATAGTAGCAACAACGGCGACTCGTTCGTATGGTCACCCGCTACTTCTCTCAACAACCCTCAGCTCGCCAACCCGTTCGCTTCTCCACGCATCTCTACCAGCTATGTGTTGTCGGCATATGATTCCAGAAGCGCCTGCCCAAAGCCGGGCAGAGATACGGTAACGGTAACGGTAATGCCGGATATCAACGCTTTTGCAGGGAATGATACCTCTGTTATCATAGCACAGCCGCTTAATTTCCAGGCAACCGGCGGCGCGCGGTATCTCTGGGTTCCGTCCACATCGCTTTCGGCCGTTGACGTCGATAATCCGGTAGGTACTTATACTACTACTTCAACGGGTATACAGTATAAAGTGCTCGTTTATGATTCATACAATTGTGTGGATTCAGCATACATAAAAGTGAAGGTATTCAGCTCGGGGCCTACCGTATTTGTGCCGAACGCCTTCAGCCCGAATAGTGACGGCGTTAACGACGACCTGAAGCCAATACCAGTGGGCATTTTAAAGATCGACTACTTCTATATCTATAACCGGTGGGGGCAGCTTGTTTATAGCGGCACCGATACCGAAGTAGGTTGGGATGGAACTACTGCGGGAAAAGTGCAGATACC
>JACMJX010000353.1 GCA_014380425.1 Chitinophagaceae bacterium
CCTTGCGAACCCCGGCCCTGCAAGTGAAGAACAAAATGCCGGATATTGAATTCAACAGATCATTACATGAAAAAAGCATTCATTCTATCGGCATATCTTTTTTTAAGCATCTTGACGAGCGGGCAATCTACGCCGGACTTCAAGGAAACCGGTCAGTTGAAAACGCGGGATACTAAAGACATCCAATCAAGTACCTGGTCGATTGGAGGAGAAACCCTCGATAGAGACTACACGGATTATCAGTCGTACAAAAAATACCTGGGGCCTCTGGGTGCAAAACGCATCCGCCTTCAGGGTGGCTGGGCAAAATGCGAAAAGACCAAAGGCCGGTACGATTTTGCATGGCTGGATGCCGTTATCCCCGACGCAGCTTCCAGGGGCGTTTATCCCTGGGTAGAATTATCTTATGGCAATCCAATCTATGAGGGCGGAGGAGAAGCAAAACTTGCAGGACATATCCCTACTTCAGAAGAGGCGCTTACGGCATGGGATAACTGGGTACAAGCCATAGTAACCCGCTACCGCCAGTATGTTCCCGAATGGGAAATCTGGAACGAGCCTGACCTCAATAAAGCGCATACAGGAAAAGAATTGGGTGCTTTTTATGTGAGGACGGCTAAAATCGTCCGCACCATTCAACCGGATGCACGATTGATCGCCTTAGGAATGGCGAGCGTTACGCGGCTGGAGTTCATAAAGGAATTTATGGATTATCTCCGCGATAACGATGCATTAGGGTATATAGATATTTTGACCTATCATGGCTATGCCGCCAATCCATCTACTTCCTATCCACAGATCGATAAAATGAGGGAGCTGGTGTGGCAGTATAAACCCAACATCATTTTCATGCAGGGCGAAAATGGCGCACCTTCCACCCCAAAAGCAATCACTATCGGCGCATTAAGGGATTACGACTGGTCGGAACTTACACAAGCCAAATGGGATCTGCGCCGAATGCTGGGCGATCATGGTCGTGGTATCGCAACAAATCTTTTTACCATCAGCGATATTCATTATGCCCCGGGAGATCATATGGTAGGTGTGAATACAAAAGGAATCCTGAAAACCAATCCCGATAAAACCATCGACCGGCCCAAGCTCGCATATAAAGCCGCCCAGCATGTGTTTTCTTTGTTCGACAATCAATTGCTTCCCGATTCAACGGTGCGTATAACATCCAGTGGGCAGAACCAGAGTTACTTCGGGTACAGGCAGGTAGGTGGTAAGCAAGGTGCATTGGTAACTATATGGCAAACAGAGGCAAGGCCGGCAGATACTTACGATGCAAAGAACGTAGAACTAAGAATAGAGGGTGTACGTTTTCAGCATCCCGTATTTGCAGATCTTATCACTGGCAAGATCTACAAAATACCTAAGAAAAACTACTCGAAGAAAGGAAATGCATATACATTCAAGCAGTTACCCATACCAGACTACCCCGTTATCATTACCGATAGGCGCGTATTGAATTAAATGCTTCAATATGCCCTTCTTACCCCTTGAGCGGGCGTAGTAATTCATCCAGCCCGTTCAGTTTAATCTCGTACATGGTGGCCAGCAGGGTGCCTAGCTTACCTTTTGGGAAGCCCTTTCTGTTGAACCATTCGAGATAAGAAACCGGGAGATTGCAGATAACGGTATGCTCGTATTTACCAAAAGGCATTTTCATCGTTACCAGCTCTTTCAAAAGGGCGGGGTTCAGTTGATCCGAGGCATCTTCCATGTTTGTATTTATAAAAAGCAAAATAAGGCAACAAATATGTATTTTCCCTGAAATTTGTAGTCATTCATGATTCACGAAAACCTGTTACTGGTACTGTCGCTATTATTCGCCATTTTCATTCTGATCATGCTGGGCCAGCGGCTCAACATTTCATATCCCATTTTTCTTGTGATAGGCGGACTGCTTATCAGCCTCATACCAGGAATACCTGCCTTTGAGATAGACCCGCAGATCGTATTCCTGATCTTTCTTCCACCTTTATTGTATGAGGCGGCATGGTACACTTCCTGGCGTGATTTCTGGCGGATGCGAAGAGCTATCGCGCTGCTTGGCTTCGGATTGGTTCTTTTCACTTCATTCGTTATAGCCTTTTTATCGCATAGTATTATACCGGGTTTTACACTGGCCCTGGGCTTTTTACTGGGTGGCATCATTTCACCCCCCGATGCTGTCGCGGCTACCTCCGTGCTTAAGGGCCTCGCCATACCTAAACGGGTATTGACGATCCTCGAAGGCGAAAGCCTGGTGAATGATGCCGCCAGTTTAACGGTGTTCCGCTTTGCCCTCGCTGCAGTGGTATCGGGCAGTTTTGTAATGAAACAGGCAGCTGCGGAATTCTTCATGATCACTTTTATGGGCATTGTAATAGGTCTCGCAGTAGCGCATGTATTTTATGTGCTGCACCGGTGGTTTCCCACCAATTCCAGCATGGATGCCGCACTTACTTTTATGGCGCCTTACTTCATGTACCTGTCTGCCGAGCATTTCCATTATTCCGGCGTAATGGCGGTAGTAAGCGGGGGGCTGTTTTTATCGTACCGTGCCCATGAGATCTTTAAGTTTAATTCGAGATTGCAGATTTATGGTGTATGGAATACTATCACCTTCGTGCTGAATGGTTTCGTGTTTATCCTTATCGGTTTGCAATTGCCTGTAATCGTTAACGGCCTCGGCGATTACTCTCTTGCCCAGGCTATAAAGTACGGCTTGATCATAACGCTGGCTACCATTCTGGTTAGAATTGTATGGGTTTACCCGGCTACTTTTATACCAAGGTGGCTTAGTAAGCGTGTGCGCCAGAGAGAGAGCCTTCCTTCGATCGCTAATGTTTTTATAGTGGCATGGGCGGGAATGAGGGGTGTGGTTTCCCTTGCTTCAGCGCTGGCCGTGCCGCTGACATTGAGTACCGGTAAAGCTTTTCCGCAACGAAATCTTATATTGTTCATCACATTTGTCGTTATCCTCGTTACGCTTGTTGTGCAGGGCCTTACATTGCCCTTTTTAATAAGGCAACTTGAACTACAGGATTCGGAGGACTCGGTGCCTGAAGACGAACAGGAGACTGCTGTGTCTCTGGCTCTTACCCAAACTGCTCTGCAGCATATTAATCAGAAATACAGCCGGGAGATGGCCGGGAACGAGTTGGTACAGAATCTGGGTAAGCAACTGGAGAGCGAGCAGGCCATTACGTCTCAGTTGCTGGAGTCGCTGGAGTGCGACACGCTGGAAAAGCAGGAAATCGATATATATCACCGTATCTTACTTGATATCAACCGGATGCAGCGAAAAGAATTGAGCCGCATCCGAAGGGAACATAAATACAGTGATGAAGTGATCCGGAAAAAAGAAGCCTGGCTGGATATGGAAGAAGCGAGGCTGCATTAATTTAAAGCTACTGATATGTCAACAATCATCTTGAAGGAAATCAGCACACGGGCACCCAAGGAGCTCGATAAGCAGGAAACGAAAGAAAAAACTGCCGCCATACTGCAGGAACTGAACGAGCTTCAGAACCTGATGTATGCTGAGTCGAAGCATTCGCTGCTCGTGATTCTGCAGGGCATGGACGCCAGTGGTAAGGACGGATTGATCAGGGATGTATTTGGTGCAGTAAATCCCCAGGGGGTTCGTGTCGATTCATTTAAAGTGCCAACCGAAAAGGAGTTGTCGCATGATTTTCTATGGCGCATTCACCAGGTAGCGCCTGCAAAAGGAATGATAGAAGTGTTTAACCGTTCGCATTACGAGGATATTCTTATAACGCGGGTGCATAAATGGTGCGACGATACGACGGCGCATAAACGGATGAGGGCTATTAACGATTTCGAGCGGCTGCTGGAGCAACATAACGATACGCATGTTCTCAAGTTTTACCTGCACATCTCGCAAAAAGAACAGCATCAGCGATTGAGTGAGCGCCTCGAGGATCCTGCCAAACAGTGGAAGTACAATGCCAATGATTTTAAAGAGTCGGAGTTATGGGATAGTTACATGAAAATGTATGAAGAAGCTTTCGATAAATGCAATGAAGTGCCATGGGTAATTGTGCCTTCCGACCAGAACTGGTACAAGGAGTTTTTAATTGCCGGGAAGATCAGGGATACGCTAGTGGGGTTAAAGATGCAGTACCCGGGAATGAAGAAGTAGGAGTTTGCTGTATAGCCCTAAAACTGGAAAGGTCCTCATTTTCTTACAATGTCTATCTTTAATGGTAACAGCGGTTTTCATATTACCCGCAACCCCGGCCTTGCTAACCGTCACTTAGACGGATTTTAGCGAGAAATATTCTGAACGTATGATTATAATCAGGTATTTATTCAAAAAAAACATTAATTTTAATCTTTCATAGGATAAGGTTTAATGGTTAATAACCATCGGAGGTTTGTTTCTACTTACCTCCTTTTTTATGCCCCTTACTTTCTATCCGCTGCTCGTTCTGGCGTTTATGAATATTAGGTTATGATTAAATGCTAATCTACAAGACTTGCCGATTCATAGTATTTTCGAATAGCTTATCGATTACATAAAACTACATGAAGCACTTATTCTTATGGCAAAAAATAGAACCAGGAAAGATGTTGACGATCTTAAGAAAGACATAGAAGCAGCCGCATTCAAAAGATGGACAGAGCGGAAAACCTTCCGGGAAGATCCTGCCGATTACCTCGAAAAAAATAGAGACGAGAAAGCCAAACTGGAACTGCGCTACAACACCTACAACAAACGCGAGCAGAAAAGGGCCGGGGCTCAATTGGTGCAGCCGCTAGAAGTAAAGATCAGATCGCTCGAGCGCCAGATAGGAGATACGATCGATTTCAGAAGAAGACCTGCAACTCCGGAAGCATATAAGTTTGGAACCCCTGTCGGAAGAATCTACCAGATTCCAGACAAAGGCCTGGAGATAGAAGCTTTTGGTACTGGGTTTTTAATCACACCCGAACTCATGATCACCAACCACCACGTGTTTCCCTATAAAGACTATGCAGAAGGATGCGCCATCAATTTCCAGCATGAGTACAATGAATTCGGCAAGTTGCAAAGCGGCCTTCGATTCAACCTCGATCCTTCTAAGTTTTATTTCAGTGATGAAAAGCTTGACTTCGCTATCGTATACGTAAAATCCGTAGACGACACGGGTGCCAGGAAGCTTTCGGAACTGGGCTGCATTCCTCTTATCGAAACCAAGGGGAAGATCGTATTGGAAGATCCCATCAACATCGTACAATACCCATTGGGTCAATTCAAACAATATACTACCGAGAATAATTTTGTAAAGGATATTCTGGAAGAAAAAGGATATATTCAATATACCACTGATACCGCCGAAGCATCTTCCGGATCTCCGGCGGCCAATAAATATTGGGAAGTGGCGGCCCTGCATCACTGTGGTATCGCTTTAACGGTGAACGACAAAATATGGAGCAGGTTTGAGAAACCATGGGATAGCAATACCATGACGGATGGGGATAAAATTTATATAGCGAACGAAGGAGTAAGTATTAGCAGAATCGTTGGATTCTTAAAGAAGCAGAACTTTGCAAATAACGAACACAATGAATTGGTTAAAAGTATACTTTTAAATGGCAGAGACAAAATCTTGGATAGTGA
>JACMJX010000354.1 GCA_014380425.1 Chitinophagaceae bacterium
GTTCGTTTTCTCCGTGCCGCCAATGGACTGAAATACGAGATCTACCGGGGCATGACCGATGATCTGCATGGTGGTGGTTATATGACTCAGTACACAGCTTTGTGCAGGGATCGAGAACTTTTCGCGGAGGTCGTCTATCATGTTCAGTAATCCTGCAACAGCCTGCGGACTATCGGTTGCCGGGTTGATGCCGATTACTGCATCACCGCTGCCATAGAGCAGGCCGTCGATCATACTTGCTGCTATTCCTCTCGGATCGTCTGTAGGATGGTTGGGCTGCAGGCGGGTGGAAAGCCGGCCTCTGAGGCCGATGGTATTGCGGAAGCGCGTGACCACTTCAATCTTCTGCGCCACGAGGATGAGGTCTTGGTTGCGCATCAGTTTGCTGACGGCAGCGGCCATTTCAGGTGTAATGCCGGGGGCTAGTTGTTGCAACGTGAATCCATCAGCCAGGTCGTTCAATAGCCAGTCCCGCAGGTCCCCGACCGTTAAATGTGCTATGGGTTGGAAAGCTTTGGCGTTATGGGTATCTACAATCAGCCGCGTTACTTCGTCGGCTTCGTAAGGCACCAGCGGTTCCTGGAGAAAGGTTTTGAGGGGCAGGTCTGCCAGGGCCATCTGCGCCGCGACCCGCTCTTCGTAAGACGCTGCCGCCAGCCCGGCAAGTGCATCGCCTGAGCGAAAGGGAGAAGCTCTGGCGAGCAAGGTTTTAAGATCACTGAACACGTAGCGATGGTTCCGTACGGTATATCGATAACTCATGATGCACGTTGGTTTCGTAGAAATTGCTTGTTCCGTTGAATTTACACTGTTTACCGCTGAATGCAAAAAAGGGAATGGAGCTAACAGGTTAACAACCCGGCAAATGAGGTGAAATGCGATAAAAGGAGCTTGCGCCGGCCTGTTTATTGTTTAAGTACTGAATTGCTTGAGATTCCCCGGAAATCCACCGTACACAAAACAGGCTATTTAAGGGGCAGGCCGGGTGAATTTTGTAATACATTCCTACGGTTTTTGTTAGGGTAAAACTCTAACGAGATGCCTACAAGCTGTCTCCGGGAATCTATCGAGATCGCTCCGGGATCTTCCTACAGGAGAAAGCCAGGGAAGAGCCGTGGAGGCGCCTAATTATGCGTAGTAAACGTGGACTAGAGGCGGACTTTACGCGGACTTAGGGTGGAGTAGCGCCGCCGGCCGGAATTTGTTCTCCTCCCCTGTTTTCCGGTATTTAAGAGGACAAGGAGGACTAAAGGGGAATACTTTTAGAGGCGGAATAAACGTGGACTAGAGGTGGACTTTACGCGGACTTTAGGCGGAGTAGCAAATTTGTCTCGTAAATGCTTACCTAACCCGGTGTCCGCTTTCGTCTATCTCCTTATTCTTGTAGATACTATTTTTCAGTTTACCAACGGTATATTTCATACCCACTACAAATTCCTGTCCTTTATCGAAGTACCTTCCATTTGCCGCTACTTCATTAACAGCGAATTTTTCACTTGCGTTGATGGAGCGGAAGATATTGTTTAGTCGTAGCGAACACGATAAATGCTTCCCGAAGGTTTTTGTAAGGGAGGTATCTACGGAGAAAAAAGAATTGTACTCGAAGGCATTCTGATATCTTTTTGTTACTGCCCAGCCGGAAGCAGTAAAAATGAATTGCCCGGGAAGCCGGAATTCGTTCATCGAGTAAAAATAGAGGTAGGGCTTTGTTTTTCCCGCTAGAGCGGAAGGATCGTTTACAGCATTGAGATAGCCGGTAATCATATTGGAAGAACTGAATAATTTGTACTTTACCGGTATTACCCATTTCATATACAACCCAGATTCCTGCCGGTAGTTGATATCCATTCTGCGCAGTTTATTTTGCTGCGCATCGTAATCAAAGTTAGCATATTGGGGCCCTGCTATTTGATAAGCACCCGCTTCTGCCAGGTAATCCCCGTACTGAAACGCGGCAGAAACTTCCTGAGTGGTAGTAGCTTTCAGTTCTACATTATTGGCCCATTCGTAATAGGGATTAATATATACAGAGGCCTGGTTAGCGTTCGTATAGTCTGGCCTTTTTATACTGCTGGAATAGTTAAGTGTTAAAGAGCAGGAGCTATCCAAGGGTATGATGACTTTTGCCTTTGGGAAGAACTGGGTCGCTTTTCTTTCGACAGAAGACATACCTGCATTTTCCGTGAAAGAGCTTTCTACTTTTGTACCTTCCACCCTAGCTCCCGCGGAGTAAGTAATTTTCTTTACTTTACCTGTAAGCTGTGTGTAGGCGGCCAGGTTTACTTCGCGGTAGAAGAATTGCGAGTTGATGACATCGGGGGGATTGTAGTTTTGGAAATCAGAAGAGCCCTGAGAAGTGGCAAGAGTAGCACTGCTTCCCAATTCCCAGTTCATATCGTCCTTTATTTTTTTCTGAAGATCAGCTCTTAGCGCCCCGACTTCGATACCTGATTTTTGAACACGCAATTGAGAAAACACAGGCGCCATATTATTATAGCTATTACTGATATTGCTTGTTACATTTTTATAGTAATTTGTATATTGCCCGCCGATAAAGATTCCCGCCTTCATTTTCTTCAACTTGCGATTATAGTTAACGTTGGACGTATAATACGATTCGGGAGCCAGATTATCATTAACTGTTTGAACATTCTCATCGAGCATGGCATCATCGATATAAGAACTTGTATATATGGGAAATGTGACCCGCTGCTTTCTCATACTTACGTTGAAAGAAAAATAATCCTCATTGTCGATCTGGTAAAATAGTCCGGTGCCGGCTACAAATTGAGGCCGTGTAGTAGCGGCGGTAACATCATACCCGGAGCTGATGTCCTCGTTATTAATCAGAAATTCAAAGGCATTGCCCTCCCATGTCTTTAGATAATTGTATTGAAAGTTAGTCTTTATCTCCAGTTTATTCTTCCGGATGCTTACACTTGTTCCGGCACGGTTGACCAGATACTGCCTGAAAGCAGCCGTTTCATTCAATTCTATCTTCACTCCTTGCCCTGAGTTCAGTTTACGCTTTATAAGTATGACGGCCCTTCCCTGCGCCTCGTAACGCGAAGAAGGATTGTTATCGATCTCGATCGTTTTTATGTCGGCTACCGATAGTGACTTTAAATCATTCATTGTCATCTTCTGGCCATCGATATAGATCAAAGGATCTCCCTTTCCTATTATGGTAATCGATTCTCCATCCGGAGCTGTTACTACTCCAGGTAATTTAGACAGCAGGCTTACAGGGTCAGGAACGGATGACAGCGTACTACTCTCAACGTTTACCAATATATTACCGTTTTTGTACGTGTACATCTTCTTAGCGCCTGAAACGGTAATTTCTTCCAGAACAGCAGAGCGTTCTATAAGCGAATCTTTCAGTTTACTGGTAAGTTGTGTAGTATCCTGGGCGTGCAAGGTAAGGCTGAACGTAGAAAAAACCGACAGGAGAAGAATCAATGATTTCATGTTGATTTGTTTTAATCAGAATTCCGTCTCCTGTGAATATACCAATAAATACCCGGCTCTAAATCGGTTTCTCACCGGTTTTGGGGATAACCGGGCATTTTTATAACACTACTTTTAATGCTGGCAACATTCGTCCATTTAATTAAAATCAGTTTCATGTCAGAAAATCAGGAACATCCTATCGATAGGCTCATTTCCTGGAGCAAGTGGATGATAACTTTAAGCTTCGCTTCAGGGGTTGGTTGTGTGGTTATTATGAAAACGGCTGAAGAAACAGCCAGGCAGCGAATAGGGGCTATTTTCTTTTTAGCTATCCTGTTTTTCTGCCTGGCCGTTATGTGTTCAGCGCTGTTTATATTCCGGGTTTCAGCGAGCAAAACGATCACCGCTGAAATGCCTGTTCCGCATCTGTGGCTTACCAAACTGCAGCTTGCTTTTTTTGCAGCAGGGCTGCTGTTCGTGCTGGTGTGGGTGGCGATGTTGTCGTGGCCGGCTTGATCAACGGTGTTCGAAGTCGATCAGTGCCACTGTTATTTTATTAGAGGCCTGATCGAATTTCATCTTGTACCTCATTGGGTAGTGGCTGCGAACGGCGAAGGAATCGGGTTGTTGTACATTAATGATGGTATCGGGCTTTGTTAAAAAAAACTCTCTTGTTACCATAGGCTCCAGGAAGATCACTTTTGAATTGTATGTTCCGTAAATGAGCGTGCTGGTAAAAGGAGCGGGGTTTACCGGATTGAGTTCAGGTGAAGTGATATCCAACCAGTGCTTGCCCATTTTATCGATGCCTCCGGGTTCGGGAACGTATTGCTTCGGAAGAAAAGAGGCATCGGGTAATTTTTGCATGTCTGGGTTAGCAACTGTGATAGCATTTTGTTCATCACGGCTGATGGTGTAAAAGTGAATATCGAAATGCGGCTTGTCGTACACACCACTAGGATCATGACCATGAGGGGCCCAGTCGAACGAGATGTGTTTGTAGGGAGTCAGATCAAGTGCCTCTTTTGGCAGGTTCAATAAAAAGTTTATCTCGCCATGATCGGGAAGCCCTTGTAGGGCAGCCATATCGAAAGTAAAGCCCAGCTCCATCTTACCATGATCGTTGGCATTCTTCAAAAAGCTGACGGCTTTGCCCTGACCCACTACCGTTTCAGTACCGAATACGATGTCTTCTCCGTTTTCGTTATCATCGTCCTTGTTACAAGATGCCATAAGAACCGTTGCAGTTACTACTGCCATCAACAGATGTTTTTTCATTTTGTGTTTTGTTTAGATGTATACTTTTAATATCAGTATTGAGTTGCGAAGGTGCTTACAGAATGGTAGTTATACAATCGCCGGAAGTGAGGGTGGGTATCACTGAATGTGGGGATTGTTCTTTGTACTTCTGTATATGATGGTAATTAGGGAAATTAGAATTTGAAAGTATTCAGGCTGCAGGTACCGTTATTAAGTTAAAAGAAATTATCACTTGACATTTAAATTAGACAACTTGTGCTTATTGGGCCAGTAACTTAATTTCATAACACTGTTAGTTTTACAATAAAATGTAGCTTACCATTCGTTATCAGGATGTAATAAAATCCTAGGAAACCACCGATGTTTCTTTGTTAATACAAAATGATCAGAGGTTAAATATAGCTGAACATATTATATCAGATTTATTAATCCATCCCTTACAAGTAAAACTTAAAGGCATAGTTAAAAGGTACTATTTGCTCATAGCAAGTATAATGATATTGGTATTTATTAATCATTCTAAATTTTACAATTATGAAAAAGACAATGTTTACTCTCTTCTTTTCGGCTTACAGCATTCTTTCCATGTCACAGAACACGTTTCCTTCTACCGGAAATGTAGGAATTGGAACGACGACACCGGGCCAGGCTTTAGATGTAGTTGGGACTGCTATTGTTAGGCAAGCGCTTGTTGCCGAGGCTTCAACTTCAGGAAGTTTGCCTGGAGTCGCTGGGTGGTTTCGGTCTGGTACTGGCTCCAACGCAAATATAATTGTGCAGGCAGGAGCGGCAGGGCCTAGTTCAAAGCAGGCATTTTGGATAACGGCGGGCGATGCAATATTTAAAATAGGCGCCAATGGTGGTACAGAGCCGGCCGTAGGGGTAATTAATATTATTCCTGACGGAGCAGGCTCAGGTTATGTTGGAATAGGAACAGCTAACCCAGGAACATTTAAGCTAGCGGTAGAAGGTAAAATCGGGGCAAGAGAGGTACAGGTAACGGCGACAAATCCCTTTCCTGATTACGTGTTCGATAAGAACTATAAGTTGAAGACTTTAAAGGAGCTTTATGATTATATTCAAAAGAATAAACACCTGCCTAATATTCCATCTGCGCAAGAGGTAAAAGAAAAGGGCGGAATCGAGTTGGGAGATTTCAGCATAAAGCTTCTAGAAAAAGTGGAAGAACTTACATTGTATGTGCTTCAACTTAAAAAGGAAAATGAAGATATGCAGGAACAGATAAGACTGCTTTCACATAACTGATTATCGCTAACACTTTAAAACAACGGTTATGAAAAGCATTATTAAAAACGTTTTATA
>JACMJX010000355.1 GCA_014380425.1 Chitinophagaceae bacterium
ATACGCCGATCATTCAAGGTTCTGCAACGGGAGCTATGGCTGAAGATCCAAAATGGGTTGCTAAGATTGACGAACTGATGGATGCTGTTGATTCTTATATCCCTCTTCCTCCACGTCCGGTTGATCAGGCATTCCTTATGAGTGTGGAAGATGTATTCTCTATTACAGGTCGTGGTACAGTTGCTACGGGTCGTATCGAGAGAGGTCGTATAAAAGTCGGTGAAGGCGTTGAAATCGTTGGTTTGATCGAAAAACCACTAACTTCTACCATCACTGGTGTTGAAATGTTCAAGAAATTACTGGATGAAGGTGAAGCAGGCGATAATGCGGGTCTTTTGCTCCGTGGTATTGAGAAAAGCCAGATCCGCCGCGGTATGGTAATCTGTAAACCAGGTTCCATCACTCCGCATACGGAATTTAAGGGAGAAGTTTATGTTCTCAGCAAGGAAGAAGGCGGGCGTCACACTCCGTTTTTTAACAAATACCGTCCTCAGTTTTACTTCCGTACAACGGATGTAACTGGTGAAGTTGAGTTGAATGCAGGAACAGAAATGGTAATGCCTGGTGATAATACCAACCTTACTGTAAAACTTATTCAGCCAATCGCGATGGAGAAGGGTCTTAAATTCGCTATTCGCGAAGGCGGACGTACTGTAGGTGCAGGACAGGTAACTGAAATCTTAAAATAAGCTTTTAGCTGTAGGCCAAAGGCTTTGCAGATATAATTTTTAGTATATTTGTATAACATACTCTAAAAGCTGTCCCGGTTCCGGGATAGCTTTTAGCTTTCTACGGGCATAGTTCAATGGTAGAATAGAGGTCTCCAAAACCTTTGATCTGGGTTCGAATCCTAGTGCCCGTGCATCCGAATTCAGGAGGAATGTCCTGATAGCAATCGTTCTCAAACAAAAAGAGATTATGAATAAGATAACCACATATTTTAGTGAATCTTACAAGGAACTGGTAGAGAAAGTAACCTGGCCCACCTGGGCGCAGTTACAGCAATCTACCCTGATTGTATTAGTAGCTACAATACTGATTACGGCAATAGTAGGGCTGATGGATTTTGCTTCCAGCTCCTTATTAAAAGTTATTTATAATTTAGGCAAGTAAAAATTATCGATAATTTATGGAAGAAGTAGTTGCAAATGTTCAGGAAACCAAATGGTATGTACTACGTGTCGTAAGCGGAAAAGAGCGTAAAGTGAAGGAATACCTCGATAAGGAGATTTCCCGCAGTGGCTGGAGTGAGATTATCAAGCAAGTTTTTCTACCTGTGGAGAAGGTTTACAAAGTGCTAAATGGAAAAAAAGTAATGCGGGAGCGTAACTACTATCCCGGCTATGTTATGATAGAAGTATTGGACGGCAAACTAAATGACGATATCAAAGATACTATCAGAGGTACGACAAGTGTTATTCATTTTCTTGGTAAAGAAAATCCGATAGCGCTTAGAAAAGCGGAAGTAAATAAGATGCTCGGCAAAATGGATGAGATGTCGGAAGTGGGTGGAGTCACCATGAGCGAGCCATTCATCGTTGGTGAAACCATCAAGATCATCGAAGGGCCGTTTAATGATTTCAACGGTATAATAGAAGATGTGAACGATGAAAAGAAAAAACTGAAAGTTACCGTTAAAATATTTGGACGCTCCACACCTGTAGAACTTAACTACATGCAGGTGGAAAAGATAGGATAATTAAATAATTTCTCATTTCTTTCAAAAATTGCCTCACACCCCTTACCTTTGCAGCCCCAATTAGTTCTTTAGAGGTTCCGGCTAACCGGAAATGAGGAATTTGGGAGATTGATTAACCTTCGGGTGAAAAGTCGCTAAAACCAAAAAGTAAAATTATGGCAAAAGAAATCACCGCCTACGTAAAGTTGCAGTGTAAAGGTGCCCAGGCGAATCCTGCACCACCGATCGGTCCGGCCCTTGGTTCAAAGGGTATTAACATTATGGAGTTCTGCAAGCAGTTCAATGCGAGAACCCAGGACAAGCCAGGAAAGATCCTTCCTGTTTTAATCACCGTTTATTCCGACAAGAGTTTTGAATTCGTCATTAAAACTCCGCCAGCTCCAGTTCAACTGATGGAAGCAGCAAAAATTACAAGTGGTTCCAAGGAGCCTAACCGTAACAAGGTTGGTAAGGTTACATGGGAGCAGGTAGAGGCTATCGCTAAAGATAAAATGGCCGACCTTAATTGCTTCACTACTGAAAGCGCTATGCGTATGGTTGCTGGTACTGCACGTAGCATGGGTTTAACAGTAGATGGTAATGCACCCTGGGAAAACTAATTTGTTGTCACATTAAATTTTGAGCTATGGCTATCACAAAAAAAAGAAAAGCGGTTAACGCTAAAATCGACTCCAGTAAAATATACACGCTGAAGGATGCATCTTCCCTGGTGAAAGAAATCAACACCTGTAAATTTGATGCTTCCGTAGATCTTCATATCCGTTTAGGCGTCGATCCTAAAAAGGCAGACCAGGCCATCCGTGGAACAGTTACCCTTCCCCATGGTACCGGTAAAACTAAAAGAGTACTGGTATTATGCACTCCTGATAAAGAGGAAGCTGCAAAAGGCGCCGGTGCTGACTATGTTGGTCTGGACGAATTTATTACCAAGATTGAAGGCGGATGGGTGGATATCGATGTAATTATCGCAACACCCTCGGTAATGCCTAAAATAGGTAAGCTGGGTAAAATATTAGGTCCGCGTAACCTGATGCCCAATCCGAAGACCGGAACTGTTACGAATGATGTTGCAGCAGCCGTGAACGAAGTTAAAGGTGGTAAAATTGCATTTAAAGTTGATAAGGCTGGAATCATTCATGCTTCAATCGGCCGTGTAAGCTTCGGCACCGAGAAGATCACTGAAAACAGTCTTGAATTCATAAACGCTATTATCAGGCTGAAACCTTCCACCGCTAAAGGGACCTACCTTAAAGGTGTTAGTATGGCCAGCTCCATGAGCCCCGGCATCCTGATAGACACTAAGACATTTGTTCAATAATCTTTAATGGTAAGAGCAGTCGAGCCATAAACATAACATCATGACAAAAGATCAAAAAAACGAAGTAATTGAACTACTGAAAGGTAAGTTCTCTCAATATAACAACTTCTATATCACCGACACTGAATCTCTTACGGTAGCACAGATCGGTAAATTACGCCGTGCCTGTTTCGATAAGAACGTAGAAATGAAGGTCGCGAAGAATACCCTTATTAAAAAAGCGCTCGAGTCTATGGATGGCGAGCGTTACAATGGAGTTTACGAATCTTTGCATAAAGTAACCGCATTGCTTTTTTCCGAGAACCCTAAAGAGCCCGCACTGATCCTAAGCACTTTCCGCAAAGAAAACAATGGAACAAAGCCGGAACTGAAGGCTGCTTTCATTAATGGTGATGTTTACGCCGGTGATAACCAGCTTGCAGCGCTCGTCAAGATCAAGTCTAGGAATGAGCTGATCGGCGAAGTAATAGGATTGCTTCAATCTCCGGCAAAACGTGTTATTGCTGCTTTATTGCACCATCACGAAAAGCAGGCGGGCGGCGGATCTGCAGAAGCACCTGCAGTGGAAGCTTCTGCAGCAGAATAATCTCATTGATGCCAATATGGCGATGAATGAATATCCCAGGCCTGAGGGAAAATAAAGGCAAATTTTTTTAAACCTCCGCCGGACCTGAATAGGGTATGAAGGCGGAAAAAATTTAACTCAAATGGCAGACGTAAAAGTATTAGCAGAACAACTGGTTAGCCTTACAGTAAAAGAAGTACAGGAACTGGCTGACGTATTAAAGGCAGACTATGGCATTGAACCCGCAGCAGCTGCGGTAGTAGTTAGCAGCGGCGATTCCGGTGGTGCTCCAGTTGTTGAAGAAAAAACTGCTTTCAATGTTATCCTGAAAAGCGGTGGTGCTTCTAAATTGACCGTCGTAAAAATCGTTAAAGATCTTACAGGTCTTGGATTGAAAGAAGCAAAAGAACTGGTAGACGGCGCTCCGAAGGCCATTAAGGAAGGTGTTTCTAAAGCAGAAGCTGAAGAATTGAAAACTAAATTGACAGAAGCGGGTGCTGATGTCGAAATTCAGTAATTAGGTTTAAGCCAGAATTTACTATAAAGTCCATGCTACCATCCTGGTGATGCGCAGCATGGGCTTTTCGTTTCTGCGCCTTATTGTTGGCTAGCTTGTTGCAATACTGTTGAATATGAAAAAATTCCTGGTCATATTCCTCATTTTAGGTATTCTTGTAGCAGGAGGGCTGTTTTACCTAAAACAGCGTAAGCTGAGAGATTTTGAGCCGGAAATAAAACAGCGACTCGCCAGGCTGGTTCATGACGCCTCCAAAGGATTGTATAAACTTGAAATGGAAAGGCTGGAAATCGATCTTCTTAAATCGAAACTTACACTTGTAAAAGCACACCTGGTACCCGATTCTGCAATGTATGCGTCGCTGGAAAAGCAGGAGAAAGCTCCTAATGATCTTTTTGATATTTACCTGGACAAACTCGTTATCGGTGATATCGATATAGCCTCGCTTGCCACTAATAAGAATATCAGTCTTAACAGGCTTTTTATCGACTCGCCTGACGTGAAAGTATGGCATAAGAAGCAATCCTATAACATTAAGGATGATAGCAGTAAAACGCTCTACGAGCAGATCTCCAAAGATATCGATAAGATCAAGATTGATACTATTCTGTTGCGCAATGTGGTGTTTACCTATTACAATAGAAAAAAGAACGATAAGAAGACACGATTCGAAAATGTGAATATCGTTTTCACAGGAATGCTGGTAGATTCCACCACGCAATTTGACCAGAACCGCTTTCTCTTCGCCGAGGATTGCAGGATCAGTCTGAAGGATTATAGCATAAAAACGGGCAATAATCTTTACCTGTTTTCCGCCGGTGATCTGCAGATCAGAACGCGTGATAAGGCGATGGATATTAAGGATATCTCCCTGAAACCACAGTTTAATAATAATGAATTTTACAAAAGGGTTAAGCGACAGGAGGATATCTTCAATATTTCCATAGCAAGCCTTCGATTTGATAAAGTAGAATGGTGGTCGCTTCTGGGGGAGGAATCTTTTCTATCTTCTAAAATGAAAATAGCAGATGGAAGAATCAAAGTATATAACGACAAAACAAAGCGGCCCGGAACAGAAATCAAACTGGGAAAGTTTCCACACCAGTTGTTATCGAAAGTTCCGTTTAATATCGAGATCGATACTATCGGAGTTTCAAATATGGATGTTTCTTACGAGGAGTTGAATCCGAAATCGCTGGAGTCCGGCACCATACACTTTAACAACATAACAGGAAATATCACCAACGTAACTAATAACGCAGATCTTATAAAAAAAGATAAAAACTGTATTATCTCAGTAGATGCCCTTTTTCTGGAAGAGACCCCATTACGGGCTGTTTTTAACTTTAATCTTGCAGCTGTTAAAAAAGGAGATTTTACGCTAAAGGCAACCGTTGGGCGTATAGGGCACGAACGGCTCAATAAGATACTCATTCCGCTTGCAATGGTAAAAATTAACAGCGTCAACGTAAAAGGCGTGGATCTTTCTATTCGTGGCGATAATTACAACGGTTCCGGAACAGTGAAGTTATTGTATGATAATCTTAATATCACGGCCTTGAAGAACGATGGCGACACGCTGAAGAAAAGAGGTCTGCTAAGTTTTTTTGCTAATAATTTCGTTATTTACAAGTCCAACCCAGAAAAGGGGGACGCACCCCGTGTGGAGAAAGCAGTCCATAAGCACAATCCTCAAAAGTCTTTTTTCAACCTTGTCTGGAAAACAATATTCGCTGGAGCAGCAAATACAGTTGGGTTTCAGCCGAAGCAGTGATTGACTAACGCGGTTGGGGTAGGTGCTGGGAGTAACGGTTTTCCTCAGCCAACTATGCAGTTCTTTTGAAACGGCAAGTTAGAATTTGTTAAGAAAAAAATATCTTTTTACCTTTTCCCCGTCTTTCCTTACCTTTGCACTCCCCTTATTATGGGCTAATTAGCAAAAGCAGGGTTACAAAAGACCGTTTATTGTATAACTGCTTGATTATCAAAGTTGATTTGGTTGATTTATAGTGGTTGGCAAGCAAATTTAAAAACCGGTTTATTACAATATGTCTTCAACAAAACTGAAAAGCAGGGTCAATTTCGGTAAGATTAAGAATTTAGCCGAGACTCCTGATCTACTCGAAGTACAAATTCAATCCTTTAAAGAGTATTTCCAATTAGAGACTACGCCCGATAAGCGTAATATCGAGGGATTATTTAGGGTGTTCAAGGAAAACTTCCCAATTACGGATACGCGTAATATCTTTATGCTCGAGTTTTTGGACTACTTCATCGATCCGCCCCGCTATACCATCGAAGAGTGTATGGAGCGCGGACTTACGTATGCCGTACCCTTAAAGGCAAAACTTCGCCTTAGCTGTAATGACGAAGAACACGTGGATTTCCAGACAATTGTTCAGGATGTGTTCCTGGGTAATATTCCTTACATGACCCCAAGGGGCACTTTTGTA
>JACMJX010000032.1 GCA_014380425.1 Chitinophagaceae bacterium
TAATATGGGCGGGTCAATGTTAAGAAATAGTGAAGTACATGGAAGCACCTCAGCTATAAATTTATTATTAGACACAGTATTTATTCTATTACCGTGAATTGCGAGATTTAAACACTAACAATCTTATTCCCATGTATGCATTAGTTTGCTAAGTAAAAAATCGTTTAGCGTATTGTACTAGGTTGTATTTAAAATACTATGTCGTATAGGTAACACCACCCATTAATTATTTACTTGCAACCGACACTTCTTAAGTAGGAAAGCTAGTCATTCAACTAACGATACTGATACTTAATAGTGAGCTGAATCTACCATCCCGGAGTTTGCTAGAAAAACAGCGGTAATCGAAAGCATTTGAACATGTTGGTTTATTCTGCTAAATTTGAGTAAAAGTTTCTAAATTTAGTCGCATGCCAAATGAACGTAATTGTACAACTCTTTTTTTCGCAACCTTTTTTCTCGGCTTCTCTGTATTCTTTTGTTCCTGTAACAATAAGCCCGCTACGGCTGATAAAGCAGGCACACCAGACACGCTTACGGAAGCTCAGAAGCACATGGCTCAAAATGGGCTACTCGGGCTTCAGGTGGCCGAGGGCCTGGAAGTAACGGTTATGGCGACAGAACCGATGCTGAAAAATCCAACCAATATGGATGTTGATGAACGCGGCAGGGTTTGGATAACGGAAGCTTATAATTACAGGCCGTCTATCAATGGCAATCCTATTAATGCTGAGGGAGACCGAATCATTATTCTGGAAGATACCAATGGCGATGGACGCTTCGACACCAGTAAAGTATTTTACCAGGGCCCTGAAATCAATGCACCTTTGGGAGTATGTGTATTGGGAAAGCAGGTGCTGGTATCGCAGAGCCCTTACTTATGGTCATTCTACGATGATAACGGTGATGATAAGGCTGATAGAAAAGAAATTGTTTTCCAGGGAATCGGCGGTGAACAGCACGATCATGGTATGCATTCCGTCACTTTTGCCGTTGATGGTAAATTGTATTTCAATTTCGGCAATGAAGGCAAAACTTTAAAAGACAAGAACAACCGGGTGGTGCGGGATCAGGACGGCGATGAAATAGGCCCTGCTAAATACAAGCAGGGTATGGTGTTTCGCTGCAATCCCGATGGCACTAAGGTGGAATGTCTCGGTCATAACTTCCGCAATAACTATGAAGTGGCGGTCGACAGCTACGGCGCCATGTGGCAAAGTGATAATGATGATGACGGCAATCGTGGGGTACGCATCAATTACGTAATGGATTATGGCAACTATGGCTATAAAGATGAAATGACCAATGCTGCCTGGGCGGCAGATAGAACAAATATCGAGGATTCCATTCCTTTG
This sequence comes from Chitinophagaceae bacterium, assembly GCA_014380425.1. Classification (GTDB taxonomy): domain Bacteria; phylum Bacteroidota; class Bacteroidia; order Chitinophagales; family Chitinophagaceae; genus JADCRZ01. The sequence goes on from JACMJX010000032.1 coordinate 1,356, forward strand.
CGGCATTGGCACCTTAACGACCCTGGGGTAGTGCCCAATCTATTGCAAACTGGATCCGGCTCGCCTACGGGAATGGTTATATATGAAGGATCGTTGTTGCCGGATCGTTTTCAAAACCAGATGATACATGCTGATCCCGGCCCCAACGTCGTTCGTTCCTATGCATTGCAGAAAGACAAAGCCGGTTACAAAGCGAACATATTGAACATTCTTAAGGGAGAGAATGATCAGTGGTTCAGGCCTGCAGATATTTGTGTTGCTCCTGACGGATCTCTGCTTGTTGCAGACTGGTACGACCCCGGTGTGGGTGGCCATCAGGCTGGAGATCAGCAGAAGGGCCGTATCTATCGAGTAGCACCCAAAGGATCCTTATACAAAGTTCCCCAACAGGATTATTCTACGGCATCTGGAGCAATAACGGCACTTCAAAACCCCAATCTTGCCGTGCGGCATCATGCCTGGCTGGTACTTCAGAACATGGGCGCCAGTGCAGTGCCGGAACTGGAAAAAGTATGGCACTCCAAATTGCATGACCGGGTGCGCGCACGCGCTTTCTGGGCACTGGTGAAGCTGCCGGGAGGAGATAAATATATCAGGGAAGCGGCTGGAGATAGTAATCCTGATGTAAGGATGGCGGCATTGCGGGCAGCCCGTGAACTTAAAATAAACGCAATAGATATCGTAAGCCTGCTGGTAGCGGATAAAGAACCCCAGGTGCGCCGGGAATGTGCTTTGGCGCTGCGGCATCTGAGAGATGCCAGGGCAGCCTCGCTATGGGCGCAACTGGCCAATCAACACGACGGAACTGACCGCTGGTACCTGGAGGCCCTGGGTATTGGTGCCGATGGGCAGTGGGATGCTTTTTTTACAGCCTATCTTGCACTTAATCCTTCGCCGTTAAAAACGGATGCCGGAAGAGATATTGTCTGGCGTGCAAGAACGGACAAGGCTGTTCCCCTGCTTGCCACACTTGCTGCCGATGAAAGCGCGGAACTGAAAGCCCGCCTGCGCTACTTTAGAGCGTTCGATTTTAATAAAGGACCATTAAAATCGTCTTACCTGCTCCATATGATTCAGGGAAGTACTTCCAACAACCTATCGGTCAATAAACTGGTTCTGCATCATCTCGATGCGGCCACCGTAAAAAAATCTGCTGTTGCCATGAAGGCGATGACGGAGGTACTTGATGATATAAAAGGCAGCAGCGAATACCTCGATCTCGTAAGCCAATACAACTTGAAATCTGAAAAGAATAACCTGCTTCAGATGGTATTGGAAAAACCGGATTCTGCAATAGGACGCAATGCGGCCAGCATATTACTGAAGTTGGATGGCCTAACTCTCGTGCAGCAGGTGGTGGACTCAAAGGATAGTTCTAAAACCAAAGCGGTAATCCATGCTTTAGGAAAAGTAGGCAGTAAGCAGTCAGTCGATTTTATCCAGGGGATCGTTTTGTCGAAGAAATATGATGACCGTATTCGGCAAACGGCTGCTGAAATGTTGGGTAAAAGCCAGACCGGTGAAGACAGGGTAATAGAATTATTATCTCAGAAAAAATTGCCTGAATTCTTAATGGAGCCTGCGGTAGATGGCGTTAAATGGGCATGGAGGAAATCTGTGTACACCACTGCGCTCTCTTATCTTCCGGATGCCGAAGGTGCAAAAGTGAATAAAAAAGTAGTTGCGCTCAAAGAACTGATCGCTTTGCCATCCAATATGGCTAAAGGTAGAGAGGTATTTGTTACAAGGTGTAATGTGTGCCACCAGGTAAATGGCGATGGTTATGATGTTGGCCCCAAGCTTTCTGAAATAGGATCCAAGTTGCCGCTTGAAGGCCTGTATGAAGCTATCATACATCCCTCTGCAGGCATCAGTTTCGGGTATGAAAACTGGCAGCTTGACATGAAAGACGGCTCCTCGCTTACTGGCATTATTTCCAGTAAAACGGAAACGGATATCGATCTTAAATATCCTGGTGGTAGTATACAAAAGATCAAGGCAAGCGATGTAAAGAAGATTACGGAATTGAAGGAGTCTATGATGCCGGCCTCGCTTCACGAAACCATGAATAGCCAGGAGTTTGCCGACCTGCTTTCCTATCTTTCTTCTTTGAAGAAAAAGAGCAAATAATGCTTATATTAAAGCAATCATCGACTGCTTTAAGACAGCAAAAAAATTGTTAAAATAGTATTAGCGTCAACAGCCCGTATAAGTGGAATAGGTATTCTTAGTATATTGTTTTCAACTTTTACGTATGGCTAAGAATTTTATTCTATCGATTACCCTTATCTTTTTTTCTATTGTCGCTTTCGCTCAAACAAACTCCGCTGTTCTACTTGGAAAAGTAGTAGATGCACATACTGGTGCCCCTTTAAGTTATGCTACCATCAGTCTTACAGCCGGCGGACTCAATACCATGAGCAATGAGAATGGTAATTTCATATTCAAATTTTCAGCATATTCGGGCAATGACAGCATTAAGATTTCTCATGTAGGGTACCAGTCTGTCCTTCTATCTTCCAAAGCCCGGGGAAGTGTAGCCATCGAGCTACAAAAGGAAGATATTTCATTGGAGGCAGTAACGGTAAAAGCAGTAAGCGCTTTAGATCTTGTAAAGAAAGCAATCGCCCGCATTCCGGAAAATTATCCTTCTTCCCCCTACCTTTTCAACGGCTTCTACCGGTTGACGGGTAGTAGAGAATCGGATATAATACAAATGTCCGAAGCTGTTTTCGATATTTTCAGCGAGAATTATGCCCGTAAAGGAAAACAGATGAAGCTCCTCAAAGTAAGAACGGACAAAGACAGGGCAGCTTTTAATGGCAATGACCAATTTGCGATAGGATCTACGGCCGAGGACATTATGGATCATGATATCGTGAGCAATGTTAGCGAATCGGATATTCTCAATAAAAAACAGTTAAACAACTACAAATTTACTTACAAAGGAATTATAGACTATAAAGGCGCAGAAGCTTATAAAATAGACTTTGATCAAAAAGACGGAATCAAAAAATGCTTGAAACAAGGAACCATTATTATAGGTACGGAAGATATGGCGTTTCTTGAATTTAAATTTTGGCGAAGTGCTAAAGGTCTCA
>JACMJX010000356.1 GCA_014380425.1 Chitinophagaceae bacterium
CGATAAAATCGTAGACCATATCTACATACTGCCAGTTATATAAAGGGCTTCCCTTCTCATCTTCTGAATATACCGCCATATCATCATGAAAAATACCGTGGAAGCGGATATACTTGAACCCGCATTCTTTCCTTACATAGGCTAGCTGGCGCTGATGCTCGCCTATGAGGCTTTCATAAGCACGGCCCGATCCTATGCACTCCTTATAGGATTTGTTATGCAGACCTTTTACCCTGTTCATATCAATGCAGAAGTCTCTCATTTTAATTTTCCTCTCTTATTTTCTTTGTTTACTAAGTACAAAACAAATATTCATGTTCTTTCAATTTTAATGCCTTTGTCTCATCTACGTTTATGATAAGTAAATCTATTTATTGTGTAAAGTTGATATTTCTAAATGATATTGCTTTATATGGGATTAATTAAAAATGAAAATGTATTAGAAGAGGCTGGTCCCACCCCTTTACAGTCGGACCAGCCTCTTCTCTATGATATATTTACTTACTGCTTATAAAACTCAATATCATCTACCCGTATCCATTAGCTTCCAGATGCATCGGAGTAAAACTTGATTGAACATTGATTATTGACAACATTTATATTGGCTGTGCTTATCTGTGTCCACATGGAGCCAGCTGGAATATTTATACTTCTGGCAGTCCCACCAAAGCTTTCTACCTTCATCTGAGCTGCTGTCTGACCTCCAGAGGTTTGAACCCAGGCTTTTAGTGTATAGTATCCATTCTGAAGTCCGGTGACTGTCTGAGATGTTGTTACCTGGTAAGGTTTCGCACCCTTTTGTACTAGGAAGCCGTTGCCCGAACGAGCTACCCCTGCTACATTATTAATATAACTGGTTCCTGTGGAACCCGTACCCGTCCAGCTAAATGCGGGACATATCCAGAATGAAAAGTTTTTCTTTCGAATTTCGGCATGTGTTTGAATCTATTCCAGCTGATTACGAAAAGCTTTCCTCTACTACAAAATAACGCACACCAAATTTCTTCGGTATGCGTTAAAATAAAATACTCTTAAGTTAATGACATTTCTTAAGTATGTATAATTCCGGTTATTTATTGTAAATTCGATAAAGGAATACAGCCGCTTCAGCACGGGTAGTTTGTGCACCAGGATTTAGTTTATTTCCCGAGCCTGAAATGAGACCTTCCTTAACCAAGGTCGCTAGGCTTTTAATCGCATATCTAACGATTTCTCCCTTATCACTGAATTTATCCAATCCAGAGATTTCGTCTAAGACCTTACATCCTTTGAACTTCTCCAGAGCACGAGCGGTTAACACCATCATATCCTGCCTGGAGATATTTTCCATTGGGTTGAACTTATTATTACCTACGCCTGTAGTAAGCCCGAGTTTTTTGGCAATGCCTACTGCCTCATAGTAATAGGTTCCCTTTTGTACATCGTCGAAGTTGTTGTCAAAATCCGCTGCTATACCCAAGGTTTTTACAAGTAAAACCAGATAGTCACTCCTAGTAATATTGGCTGCAGGGGAATAAAAATTAGACCCAGTACCATTAATAATACCTTTGGAGGCCATAACCTCTATGGGATTTCTTGCCCACTCCACATTACCCAAATCGTCAAAGGTTTTATTAACATAGGCAATGGCGTAATAACTGAAATGGGTAGTTGTAAAGGTCACCATGCCAGTCTTAGCATCGTATCGGCCATTGGGGACAGGGACTGGGACTGCACTGCCGTCGATGTACCAGATGACAATATGTTCGGGGTTTAGCAACTCGGATGCTGTCGGAGTATAAGGGAGGGATACAGTCACCGGTGCATCCGGGTTACTCCATGCCACCTGTTTTCCATCTAACATCAAGGATAATTCCACTAGCGGTCTGTTGCCGATGGATGTTAATATTTCCTTAGGCAGGTTAGATTTATCCCCTTGGCTGATGGTGATTCCCACTTTTTTGCCCGCGGTTTCCGAAAGTCCCGCTAGCATGTCGCCGGGAATGCTGATACTTCCTGTTTCTGTAGAGAAGGTCAGCGTACCCTCTGCCTTAGAGCTCTGTAGCGAGTCAGCAGGGATATCCATTGTATAGGACTTCACTCCCGGAATAGCTGGTACAGTAATAACAATCCTCTCATTGCCTTTAAAAATATCTCCTTGCAGAGTCTTCAAGTCTACTACTGCGTGGCTTTCACCCGTATTAACACTAACTTCCAGTGAAGTTTCTGATGTACCTGTTCCCAAAACAACCACTTTAATGTTTGGTGAAGTGGTCGGACTAGTTGATATTCTATCAGAGCGAGTCACTGTCAGAGTAATGTTCACGTTCGATGTGATTTCATCTCCCACTACACTCACACCGCTTGCATTCCCCGAGTTATATCCAGCTTTATCAGCCGTTACACTGTAGCCCGTTCCAACCGGTACATTGCCTATGGAATAGCTTCCATCTGCCGCTGTTGTGGCGGAGTACACACTTCCGTTTACTGTCACGCTTACGTTGGCTCCCGGCACAGGACCGGCACCAACGGTAACTATCCCAGAAATGGTTCCTGTAGAAACTACAGGAGGTATGACTGTCAGAGTAATGTTCACGTTTGATGTGATTTCATTTGCCACTACATTCACACCGCTTGCATTCCCCGCGTTATACCCAGCTTTATCAGCCGTTACAATGTAGCCCGTTCCCACAGGAACATTGTCTATGGAGTAGCTTCCGTCTACCGCAGTTGTGGCGGAATGCACACTTCCGTTCACTGTCACGCTCACGTAGGCTCCTGATACAGGACCTATTCCATCCCTCACCACACCTACTATGCTTGATATATTCGTATCCTTTTGCTTGATAGGCGACATGCTCACCTCTTCAGAATCTGCACTTTTCAGTGTATCATTAAAAGCTGAGATTACGAAGTAATAAGCTACCTCCCCCTTAAGCCCGGATATTCTACAGCTGGTTTCATTTCCGAGGACGATTTCTTCTGTATATACCCCCACAGCTGTGCCATACCGAATTCTGTATCCCTGTGCCTCCTGCACCTGACTCCACTGCAGTACAACCGCCTCTACTTCCGCCGAAGCAGTAACTGCTGCAGGTATGGAAAGACTGTTGGAGCCCGGTACTCTGTTTACAGTTTGGAATCCATTTACCGCATCAATGCTGTTCATCGCTGCATCTTTTATACTTCCCGCCGCAATACTTACAGTTACCGACTGTCCGTATTTCACTGCATCGTTCAATGTAAGTCTTACCTCGTTGTTACCTATATATTCAGCTGTTTTTACAGTGGACGATGTACCGCCCAATGTGAAACTAGCCGCTTCCAACGGATGACCATTGACGGTCTCGCTGAATTCCAGACTAATTTCATTGCCCAGTGAGTTAGTAGAGGAGCTTACGAGCACAGGCTTCACCACATCCACCACCATAGTTTCAAAGGGCGCTATACTGATAACTGTTCTTCCTTCCACAGAGAGACTTAGGTTGACCCAGGCCGTATTATCCTTTGATTCTACTGTTCCTGTTACAGTAATCTGCTTTTTTATACCTCCCCTAGGAGTCGCCTGTGCAGTAAGAAGCAACTGTCCCTTGGGTACACCCTTTAGTGGTATCCTAAGATTAACATTGGTTGCTGCACTGGAATTAACGTCATTGGCGACAATGGTAATACCGTTGTCATTATGCTGTGCAGCAGCAAGGTATATCCCGTTTATAGCACTGCGATCTGCTGCAGCCATAGATGCATCCAGCCGGACGCCCTCCTTCTGCTCTAGCTTTACATAGTCCTCAAATACTGCATAGGCTAATCTAGGTTTGCCGTTTATATCAATGAGTCCAAAGGAATGCTTATCCCCGCCTGCATTAAAAATGGCAAGCTTTGTTACGCCGTTGGACATAAGTCTGGCTGTAGCCGTGTCTGTTCTGTCTCTCTGAACCTCCGGCGTACAGGTGCTATCTGCGGCAAAAATATCATCCGGAAACCAAGTAAATCCCATTTCGTCATGGTAAATTTCCTTATTTACGCCATTGGATATAAGATTGCCCTCCACCATACCGTGAGCTATATCCCAAGAAGGAAAGTAACCGCTGTAGGGATGGAAGCTGAATAAATCTGCATATTGCATGAAATTATTCTTAATAAGAAGATTAATAAACTCTTCCTTGTATCCTGCCATTCCCGTGGTAATAACCCTAGCATTGGGATTCACGGATTTAATTGTCTGGCTTACCTTTACTAGCAGTTCCAGGTACTCTTCATCCGAACCACGGTAGTACTTGTCACTGTCTGCTTCATTCCATACTTCCCAGAAGAGAACATTGTCCTTATATTTTTCAGCCAAGTGCTGTACGATTTCGCTGTATTTTTCAGGATCCGGCGCACAGGCACTCGCCCTTCCCGACGCGTAGGACTCCGCCAAACGTTGGGATGATATCGCAGCCCAATCCGGAGTGCCCTCCAGTATAACCTGAACTTTAGGATTTACTTTTATGGCTTCATCAATGATTTTATATACATCATCAAAACGGTTTAATGAGCCGGGTGCTTTCACATACTGGGTTCTTGCCGAGGTTCTAACCACACCCCAATCCTTGCTCAATTCCAACGGAATATTTGCTGTTCCTGCTGTGGCCGGATACGTATTGGTCTGCGCATTTCCAAGTCCAATGATCATATCCGGAGAGGCCTTTGTGCGGTATTCTATCTGTATGGCATCAAAATATACAGGCTTGGTACCGGGATTGGTAAGTGTTAATATGCTGTCTTGTACAGACCATTCACCGGGCTGGATATACATATTTCTCATAAACTCTACCGGTTTGAGCGTATATTGGTTTGTTTTGGTCAGATCAGTATTATTGTGTATAAAGAGCTCGTTCATAAGGAGCTGGCTGCCATGCAGCTCTGCCTTCAATCCTGCCCCCGTCTCGCCATACGCTCCGCGTATACGAAGGTAGCGTTCTCCCTCACCCAATGCAGGAATCGACAACTTTACAGTGGCTCCTGGCTCTAAATATCTGGAGACTGCAGAAGCCTGAGCATCCTTATCTAGCTCCAGCACACTGCCTGCCGTCAACGGTTCTCCAAATTCAATGCTGGATCCGTTGAATTCTCCCCAGCGTTTTATGGGTGCCGCATCCTCCGGTTCCACATCTCCCACTGCCAGTCTCTGTCTGAGAGGCTCAGGCGGCGTATCCGCTAAGTTGATTTTCATGTCATCAGTCAGCACTGTCCTTCCGTTGCGTAAATCCACAGCCAGCATTGCCATTGCAACTACGGTTTTTTCACTTAAGGTCCAGAGGCTTGTATCCGCATTATTCGTGAATATGCCGCTATTGGCAAAAATACTGGTTCTATTTCCCTTCTTTACTGCATACATCATAGGGGTCGTGTCTTTGCCGTCACCCCTTACGCTTCGGATCAAGGGATAGAATATACCGCCACCGTAAGGGTATACCCACCTGTCTGTAAACTTTTTGCTGACAGTATTCGCTTCTGGCAAATAAGCCTTTAATAGGTCGGAGGGTTCCTGCTTCAAACCCAAATCCTGTAAGGATGGGTTATAGGTATACATTACTCCCAGTTCATTTTTCAGTGCATTGGTTTCCCATGCAAAGCTAGGTGTTTTCCTATAATAATGCCAGCCTCCGTTCTCAGGCGCCAAACCGATATGGAAGGGAACCATAGCGGTATCCAGTCCTAGGATCACACCACCTGCATCAGCAAAGGCCAGCAGTGATGTAATATTATCATAGGGGAAAGCTCCCGAATTGGCATAAACGATGGCATCAAACTTATCTGCTGAAAATATCTCCGGATTATTGATCTGTACATAACTCAACTGTGTCACATTCATGCCTGCGTCCTGTAGCCATCGTACCACACGATCCTTAAAGGCCAAATCCAGCTTAAAGCGGGATTCACCTGTTACATTCCCTCCTTCCGGATTCCACACGGCAAGCTTAGGTGCCTCCTTACTGCTGACAAATACATTGGAAGTCTGAGAAACCCCTTCGCATGCTGCGGTGATGACCACACTGCCCTCTGTCACTCCCGCTGTAACAACGCCGTTTTCTACTGTTGCCAAAGCGCTGTCCGAGCTGCTCCACGTTACGGCTTTGCCTTCCAAGCTGCCATCAAATTGATCCACGACCGTTACCGCTAGGGTAACACTGCTACCCGGCTTCACATACACATTTTTTGGGGTGAGCTCAACCTTTGTCACCTTGAGGTCCTCTGGCGACAGGGTCGAAGCTGTGGCTACATTGGACAAGGCCGAGACTTGCGGCACCTTGTCTGCTGCTTTTATGGCAAAATAGTATTTAGTCGAAGTACTCAGCCCACTTAACGTTATGCTCTGTGAAGCACCCGAATCCAAGGGCAGAGGCACAGTAGCAGCCTGTACTGCTGAAAGAAAGTTGCTTTCGGTTATTTCCTCTGTGGAATATCGCACATCGTAAGCTGCAGCACGTCCTACGGTCTCATCATCGCCGGTAGCCGACCAAGAGAGGCTCACCTTATTGGTAGTGACCTCGGTCACTGTCAGATCACGGATGGGGGCCGGTGCTGTCTTATCTTCCACCACGCGGATATCAAAATTGTCTATGCTAATTTGCTTGTAATCGGTGGCATTCTTCGCCTGAAGCTGTACTGCAAAGAAGCCGAATTCATCCGGGCGCTGTGTGGCATTATATTGATTATTCTTAATAGGTATATTCAAATCTCCAGTAGAACTCTTTTGCTGAATGCCATCAACAAACAGCGTATAGGTTTTTGCTTTATAATTTAGCGTACCACTGATAGTGACCCATTTGCCCGTTGTAAAGACATATGCAGCGCCGTCATTGCCCAAAGCTGAAATCTGTGCGTCATTGTTAGAAAATTTCAGTTGGCCGTTGGAGTAAAGCAGCAGCTGTGTCGGCACGCCTGAATCTGTACCCTTTACATCTCGAGAGGGCTGTATATTCCATAATGCAACCGGAGTGCCGCTTGTGACGGGTTTAAAATCTATCCTTACATCCAAGCTGAATTGGGCCTTGGTGGCATAGAGAGTCGATGTCCCTAATTCTTTTAAGGTAGGCTCCAATGTAAGGGTCTTATTATCAAAAGCGATATCAAAGGCTTCATTGGATTGTATGGCATTGGTCCCATTTTTCCCTGTGCCTGCCTTTACTCTAAACATCGAAGGTGCACTGGAGCTCCATTTTACTATATCAGCTGTTGAGGGCTGTAAGTAAACAAACTGGCCTACTGTATAACCTTCGTTGGTTTCAAAATAGACGGGGAAGTAAGGAAGGCCATTGGCCCTTGGCAGCTGAATAATCTTTGACGCAAACAGCTGTATGGCCGTTTTCAGATCTGCCAAAGCCGTATCCACAGTATCTTGCTTGGCATTCGGATACTCCTTCACCTGCAAGGCCACATTTATAGATGAGAGCAAGGCTGCTTTCGTACCCACAGCTACCTGTCCCGGCTCGGTGCCTTCTATTGCCATAGCGTACATGGATTGTGCTTCTTCCAGGTATACCGTTAACTGGGTTTTGTCAGGGAAGGGAATCATCGCAGCTATCAGCACCTGCTTAGCTGCTGCCAGCACTGTTACTGCATTATTAACCTGCGCCTGTGTTGAAGCAGCGCCGTCCCTAATGGCAATCGCGGCTTGAAGCGCTGTTATGAAGTCATTCCTTGCACTGATTGGATACTCTCCGGGATTGGGATTTGCCGAAGCAATGATGGAGGTGCTAAATGCATGCCCTTCATTGATAGCATCTTGTAAAGTACTTTTATTCAGAAATTCCTGTACATTGCCACTTTGAACCACAAAAACCCTGGAGGCATTGCTGGTCCATTTTGTTTCTGCTGCAGCAGGCTGTCCATTTATCGCTTGGCCGGCACTGTAGCCCTCATCTGAGTCAAAGCCTATGGTTTTGAGCGCTCCGCCCGACACGCCAATTCTAATGCTGTCCACAGAAATGGCTTTATAGTCACTTTGTGCACTGGAGTAAAAGCCGATCAAACCCAAATCATCTACCCCTGTTGCGTTGAAGCCGATAGGACTTCCACTGTTCTGAGGCACCCCCCCTATATTCAGGGTATAGGTTTTTGTCCCATAATCCAGCGTGCCGAAGACCAATACTCCCTGGTTCTGTACCAGCTTGAAGTCTGTATTGTCCAGTCTTTTCGCGCTCACCGTAGTTGCGCCGTTTAAATACTTTAAAGCCCCGTTCCGAAGAACATTAATGCGGATGGCTTTTCCCGTATTGGGTGCTATGGTATCCCTGGCTACAACAAGTTCCCATACCTGATTGGTACTGGTATCGGGCGCGTCATTCATATTGAGGACAAAGCTGAAATCAAATCTGCCTGCTGTGAGTGCGCTCAGGCTCTGACCCAGTTCGGAGGCCGAAGGTGTATATGTAATATTCTGATACCCCCCTGTAGGCGCTGCCGACTGTATACTCTGTCCTACCTTTTCCATCGATGCCGCATGATTGTCAACGGTAAAATTACTTACACCCAAAATTCCATTTAAAGCCGTATCTTTCACCGCTCCTTCTGTCAAGCTAATCGTAACCGACTCACCCGCAGCTATGGCACCGTTTAGGAGAAGCTTTACCGTTTTGTTTGCCGCATCTGACTTGTCATATACCGCACCGGATACGGTAGCCGTCGTTCCACCTATTGAAAAGCTTCCGGCAGACAATGCTCCTGTATCCAACGCTTCACTAAATACAAGTCCAATTTCATTACCTGCTGCATTGGTTGCCGCGCTGCTTAAAGTGGGTCTTGTGGTGTCAGACACAACGCTTGAGGCCGAAGCCCTTAATTTTATATTATCAATACAGATTTGTGCTTTGTAATAATCTGCCTGATTATAAATATAGAAGGACCCAAAATCGTCAGGAGTTCCGCTGGCAAAGGTTACATTTGCCTGTTCAACGCCATCTACCTGCAATGTACAGGTTTTTGCGGCATAGTCGGCAACCCCGCTTATGGTATGCCATTGTCCCGCTGCCATGACCAAAGTTTCACCGCTTGCATTTTTTACTCGCCGGCTCCCCTGATATAATATTTCGCCACTGGGCTTAATATCCAGTGACCACGCATACCCCTGCTGCGTATTGGGTGCGGCAGCACTTTTGTCCCGTATAGGATAGATGGACCAAGCGCTGTTTGTAGCTGCCGGATCCACTGACTTATAGCTGATATCAAATGAAAACGCTACCTGGCTGAGAGTACTATCCACCGGTATGCCTAAGTCTGTCAAGGACGGAGTATAAGCCACGTTCTGGCTGTTGGAAATGCCCGTAGCTGTTGTGGATAAGATGGCTTTCCCACTTCCTTCCGTCTCAACCTTAAAAAGACTCGTATTCCCTGTCCACTTTGTACCTACCGCTGGCTGTCCGCTTAAGGCCTGACCGGCAGTATACCCTGTTTCAAAGTCAATCAGCATCTCCGACGCCTGCACCTGCAAGGGTATACCCAGCACCATCTGAGTCAGTATGATGGCAAATACCATTACAATTGAAATGACTTTTTTGAATTTTGTTTTCTTTAACATATTCTCCCCCTTTCATTTGATGAGCGTATAGAATAACTCATTTATATCATTTTATAGATAAATGAATTTAAAAACTTATGCACAAAGGTGTAAAAACTTATTTACTTTCATGCCTGCCTCCATATAATAAACAGGTGTAGGGTAAACCTATTTTCTTTTATAACTGACCTGTTTTCTTTTATCACATATATAATCAAACTATCCTCATGTTGTTATATAATAAAATTTTTGAGGCTAAGCAGTAACCCCTATACGACTAAAATTTCAACCATTTTAACAGGACATATTGAAGCAGCTTCCCATTTCCTTTATAATAGCAGGTATGGTCATGCTTCCTTTGGAAGGTAAATACTCATTTTTTATTTACGAGGGTTCTTTTTGTCTCGGACATTCTGCGATGCAGCCTGTTCATTCAGCTACCCTTCGATTCTGGCCCTTAAGGTTTGCAGATATTTACAAATCTTGATTCTGTATTTCCATATTATTTAATAAACCAGGGAGGTGGCCGGCATGAATATGCTGAATCGCGTGAAAGTAAAAACATTGGACTATATAATGAATCTATCCCTAAAATCCCGTATGGTTTTTCTCTATTTAATTTTTACTTTTTTCATTATATCTGTCATCAGTATTTTTGCGTACAACACTACGCTGTTTCATCTTGAAAAAAAAGAAAAGGAGGTGCTAGAGGACTCTCTGGATTATATAAGCGAGCGCATTGAAGTGCGGCTGAAAAGCTTGAATGAGCAGTTTCAGCAGATATTTAATGAAAAGCGTTTTATCGATATCGTTTTAAAGTACAATGCAGAGGGAGACGCTCAAGCCAACGTTTATATTCAGAATGATTTTTCTACTTACTTTTCTGAACTCGTAGTTAAAAATCAGGATATCGTTCACTCTGTTTCTATCGCCACCGACTACAAAGAGATCTTCTCCAATCAATACAATCAGATCTTCAACTATAAAAGCTTTATTGAAACAGACTATTATAAGCAAGCCATGGAGAAAAAGAACAAACTCCTCTATGTGAACCCCACCGATCCAAAGCTCCCGCTAGCTTTGGCAAGAAGCTTTTACTACCTGAGAGATTCCAGTGCGGGAAGTAATTTTAACATTGTAGGCTTTGGTTCTTCCCAAAATAGTGATTACAATGTCATTGCGCTTTTTATAAAACGGATCTATCTCCAACAAATTATCGACTATGCTTCCAGCAGAAGGAATACCATGGTGCTCATGACCGATGAGAGTGGGAGGGTCATCGTCCAATCACAGAAATTAACAGACACCCCGGAGTTCAAATCTGCTGAAATACTGGGCAAAGTAGCACCGGGTTCTTCAGGCTCCTATGAATATAAGGATGAGGGTCGCAGTTATGTGGTTACCTATAAATTAATGCAAAATAATGGGTGGCATACCATTTATATCTATGATAAGAGCGTTTTGTTCAAAGACACCAGCGGCATAAGAAATTCAGCACTGGTTGTTTTTCTTCTGTCCGTTTTCTTAATTATTATTATTTCCCATTTTGTTTCCAATACCGTGGTAAAGCCCATTCGCAACCTTATTCGCATTATGGATAACGCAGGTGATGACTATAGATGTGCCATTTTTACCACACGTTACGATGATGAGATCGCACACCTTTCTCGTACCTTCAACACCATGATGAAAAAAATTAATGAGCTCATTCTAAGAATTCAGCAAGAAGAAAAGGCTAAAAGAGAAGAAGAATTTAAAGCCTTACAGGCGCAAATCAATCCTCACTTTTTGTACAACACTCTAGACACCATTTATTGGATGGCAAAAACGGATAACAAGGATTCCATCGCCGACATCATCGCCGATCTGGCAGGATTTTTTAGGCTCAGCCTGAACAAGGGACAGGAAATCACCACGGTGGCAAATGAAATCGAGCACGTAAGGAAATATATGTGTATCCAGCAGGTGCGAATGAGAAATAAGTTTTCTTTTCAAATCAGCGGGGACAGTCACTTGATGAACTTACGGATACCCAAGCTTATCCTTCAGCCGATTGTCGAAAACTCCATTATCCACGGCTTCAACAGCATAAGCTATCAAGGAGTTATAGATATCCGTGTCGAAATATCCGCTCAGAGCCTACTTTTTACTATCGAGGATAATGGCAAGGGAATGAATGAATTCCATCTTACTGAATGGATAGAAAATAAGGATAGTAAGGCTACTATTGAAGAACAGGCCGGCTATGCTCTAAGGAATGTAGATCAAAGAATTCGACTTTACGGCGGAGAGGGATATGGCCTTGAAATTACGAATAAGCCCCAAGAAGGCGTAAAGGTCATTCTCCGTTTGCCACTTAATCCCATTACAGAGGAGGGTAAAAGCAATGGTTAAAATGTTGATTGTTGACGATGAAGAATTAATCCGAAACGGAATTTTTCAAACCGGACACTGGCAGCAACATGAAATAGAAGTCATAGGCCTTGCTTCAGATGGAATTCATGCATTGGAATTTATTCGGGAAATCAAGCCGGATATTGTCCTAACCGATATTGTCATGCCCAATATGGACGGAATCCAACTAATTAAAACACTTAAGGAACAGTATCCTGAGATCAAGGTTATTATCCTGTCGGGTTTTGACGAATTTCAATATGCCAAAAGCGCTATCGAATATAAAGTACATCACTACCTTCTAAAGCCTGCAAAAATTGAAGTTATCTTGGATGAAGTTCTTAAATTAAAAAATCAAATCCAACGGGAACAAGAAAAGGTTTCCAGAGATGAGTTAGTTAGAAAAAAACTAAAGGAAAGTTTCCCCCTACTCCGAGAGCAATTTTTGAACCGATTGGTTCAGGGCAAGACTGAGGTTCCCGAGAATATTGCCTCAAACTTTAAGTATCTTGAAATTGATCTTTCCCTCAGCCGCCTATGTGTAATGGTTCTCCAGATTGACAATCTCCCCTCTGTCCAATCCCACTGTCACGAGGCCAGCTACGCTGACAA
>JACMJX010000033.1 GCA_014380425.1 Chitinophagaceae bacterium
TCTACCCCATACAAATCCGTTTACATTTAATTCTTATCCAGGTAAGCTGTTACCTTCGCCACAGCATTGGCTAGGTACTACGAGTATGGGACAGGATGTAGTTTGGCTATTGATTGAGGCGATACATAATTCACTCCTTATCGGTCTTATCGTGGCTACAATAGGTACTGTTGCAGGTGTGTTTGTAGGGCTTTTGGCAGGATTCACAGGCGGAGGGCTTGATCGGGTTCTTACCGTTGTAACCGATACTTTTATTGTAATACCTTCACTTCCGATCCTTATATTGATGACCTCATTTATGAAAGGAACTTCTACAGTTTTTGTAATGGCACTGGTACTTGCGATGTTCGCCTGGGCCTGGCCGAGCCGTCAGATCCGTTCGATGGCTCTTTCCATGCGTGAGCGGGATTTTATCCATACGGCATGGTTCTCGGGTGAAGGTACCGTTCAGGTTGTCATAACAGAGATACTTCCGTATGCACTTACATGGGCGCTCTCCAACTTCATGAATGCTACTCTGGCTGCCATAGCTTCTGAAACGAGTCTCGCTGTTCTGGGTCTGTCACCCGGAAATCTTATCTCCCTAGGGAATATGATTCAGTGGGCAAGAGACCGTAATGCTATCTTTACGAAGCAGTGGTTCTGGATAGGCTCTCCGATCATAGCTACGGCTGTAATGTTTGTCGGACTGTTCCTCCTGATAACAGGCTATAATGATTATTTAGCAAGGAAGAGAGGGAGGTAGGAAATGATAAAAATAGACCATTTATCCACCTCGTATTCAACGATAGACGGACCTGTTCACGTTATTAACGATGTGGATTTTGAAATATTTGATAATGAAATTTTTGGAATAGCCGGCGAATCTGGCTGTGGTAAGACAACTTTATTAAAGGCTCTGTATGATATTATTGAGTTTCCTATGGTTGTAGACTCTGGTAAACTGATAATTTCGGGAGAGCAAAACGGGAAAGCCTTTTCCTTCGAAACAGGTCAGATCAGAAAGACCTGGTGGAATAATATTTCTTATGTGCCGCAGGCAGCACAGAGTGTATTAAATCCCATCGTTCCGCTTAAGAATCAGTTTTTGGATTCGATTCCGAAAGCAGATAAAAAGAGAGTGCCGAAAGAACAGACATTAAAGAGGGTTGCAGGCTATCTGGAAGAACTTAGTCTCTCCCCTGATTTACTAAATGCTTATCCATTCCAGCTTTCCGGTGGAATGAGGCAGCGTGTTATTATAGCATTGGCTACATTTATGTCGCCTAATGTAATCCTGGCTGATGAACCGACTACTGCTCTTGACGTTGTAGTTCAGCGGGGAATACTTATGATGCTCATGCGACTTCAAAAGAAATTAAAGAACACCATGGTCATTGTAAGTCATGATATGGGTGTACATTATCAGATAACAGATCGTATGGGTATTATGTACTCCGGAAGTATGGTTGAGCTGGGTAAAACAGAAGATATCTTTGAAAAACCGATCCATCCGTATACGCAGATGCTGGTAAGCGCTCTCCCACGAGTAGGTGACAAGAGTCAGAAAATAGGGATACCGGGAAGACCTCCCGCACTTACAAACCCGCCTCCCGGCTGTAGATTTGCGCCTCGCTGTCCCAGAGCGACTGAGGAATGCAGGGAAACGATACCGAAGCTTTATGAAGTGGAGCAGGGGCATTTCGCAGCCTGTCATTTTCTGAATAAAGAGAATTTTGAGATGCCGCAGAGCGGCATCATGGAGGTATAATGTAAGATGTCTGAA
>JACMJX010000357.1 GCA_014380425.1 Chitinophagaceae bacterium
AAGGTTGCGAGCATGCCCGATAGGCAGATAGAACAACTAAAACTTTTGCTGGCAACAGCAAGCGAAATGGAAATAAGCGACAGGGATTTTCAACTTGGCGAGCCGGTTATGGTGATTGCGGGTCCATTAAAAGGGCTGCGTGGGGAGTTGGTAACCAAGCAATCAAGAAGGCTAGTGCTGATACGGATCGATCATCTGGAAACTTCATTGTTGGTTAAAGTACCAATTGCGTTTTTAGAAGGTATGAGCGACAGCCCTCCAGAACGCCTAGTTGTTGGCGAGAAATCTGTGCAACAATAATACTGGGCATCTCTCAACGTCACGCTGCTGGATAAACATAAAAAGCAACTTTGCCGTAAGAGAAGTATTCAGCAATAAGTACAGACCTATCTTTGCGGCGGGTTACTGGTAAATATTACAACTGCTTTCTTGTTGGTGAGGAAACCAGCAACGGAAAGGATAGTTGGATACCGTAGAAAGCAGGAAAAAGAAGAAGTAATCTGCCTCATAGACCGCTCGGCAGGGTCAGAGCCCAATACTATAAAACAGTTACAAAACAACAATTTGTGACTGACGCGGCGAAGCCATGTAATATGGGTAGAGCACGCTTAGAATACTATGCTTTGTAACCCCTGTGCTTTGACTCCGCTCAACATACATGGGTTTCGCAAGTCAGCCCGAGGCACCCAAAGATGGGTATCCGATGCCTTGAGACCTCAACATGATAGGGCGGTACTAAAATACAAACAATGACGCAACCCAATGTCCTTTTCATCACCTTGCGAACTTTTAGCCTAACAGGCGGTATAGAAAAGGTATGCAGGGGTATTGGCCACGCTTTGCAGCAGATGCAAGATAAAGGGAATATAAAATTCAACATGCATTCATTCTACGATACGGATACAGATGAAAGATATGTTGTTAGAAATAACTTCAGGGGCTTTAATGGAAATCGCAGCAAAGCACTCTATTCTTCTATAAAAAATGGCTTAAAAGCCGATATTGTTATCCTTAGCCATATCAATCTGTCGCCTGCTGGCCTTGCTATCAAAATGCTCAGCCCCAAAACAAAAGTGATTCTGTGGTCACACGGCATTGAAATATGGAGGGAGTTGAATTGGATAAAAAGAAGGTTTTTAATGGCAACTGATAGGATAGTAGCAGTGAGCCGGTTTACAGCAGGAACGTTAACGAAAATGCATCATGTTAATGCCGCTAAGGTGCAGGCAATACCGAATGGGTTAGACCCCTATTTTAACATCCCCAACCTGGAAGATGAAAAACTAAAATCGGAAAGCAATAAACTCAAACTATCGCTTTTGGATAATAAAAAGTTAAGCCTGCAAACGAAAGTCTTTATGGCTTTAACCAGGCTTGGAATAACTGAAAAGAATAAGAATTACGACAAAGTGATCCGTTTATTGGGTGAGCTTAAAGAAGAAGGGAATGAAGCGGTATATATCCTCTGCGGTAAATACAATAAGGAGGAATACAGCCGCATCATGAGCATCGCAAAGGAATCAGGAATGGAGAATAACATCCTACTGCCCGGTTTTATCAGCGATGAAGAACTGCCTCTTTATTATCGCTTTGCTGATGCTTTTGTATTGCCCAGCACTAAAGAAGGGTTTGGCCTTGCGTTTATAGAAGCTCAGGCTTGCGGTTTATCAGTATTATGCGGAAACCTGGACGGAAGCATTGAAGCGGTTCGTACAAAAGAAGCTGGCATATCGGTAGATCCAAATAATAATATTGCGATTAAAGCCGCCCTTGAGGAAATGATAAACAGAACGATGCCAACAAAAGAAAAAATTACTATTCAAAATCAATGTGTTGAAAATTTCTCATTTAAAACTTATTCTAAAAATATCAAGACTCTCATTGAGGAATTATCATCAGTCAATTAATATCCTGGTAAGGAACCAACAAAGGCTCGAACGACCTCTATCTAAAAATAAATAAACATGCAATCATTACAAGAACATAAAGAAGAACAATGGGACTTAGAAATCAAGTCGGAAACTAAACTTCTTGATTTTCATATTGCTGATCTGATACGGTATCGGGACCTGCTTGGGCTACTTATCCGACGGGACTTTGTAGCCAATTACAAACAAACGGTTATGGGCCCGGTGTGGATATTTCTTCAACCGCTGCTTACTACGCTTATGTTCACCCTTGTTTTTGGCAGGATAGCCAAGCTGTCAACTAATGGGATGCCTATGCTTCCGTTCTACCTGTCGGGGCTTATCCCCTGGAATTATTTTGCTGATTGCCTTAACAGAACATCAAGCGTATTTGTAGCTAATGCGAGTGTTTTTGGTAAAGTTTACTTCCCGCGTTTGGTCATGCCCCTTAGCATAGTTGTATCTAATGTTATCAGACTCGCGATACAATTTGGACTATTCATCTGTATCCTCACTTATTACATTGTCCAGGGGAAGGTAACCCCGCAATATGAATTGTTCCCATTATTTTTTTTCAATATTCTTTTGCTGGCAGTATTAGGCATGGGCTTGGGGATGCTGATTTCTGCAATTGCTACCAAATACAGAGATATTAGCAATCTAATGGCTTTTGCAGTTCAGTTACTTATGTACGCCACACCTATCATCTACCCGCTTGCTGTAGCCAGAGAGAAAAGTATTGGATGGCTGATTGAATTAAACCCTTTATCGCCTCCTATGGAGTTAAACCGGCTCATCTTCTTTGGAAATGGAGAGGTAAGCCCACAAACAATGTTGTATTCTTCAATTGTGGCTGTAGTAATATTCTGCCTTGGTTTAGCAATGTTCAACAAAACCGAAAGAAACTTTATAGATACTGTATAATGAGCAATGTTGTTGTAAAAGTTGAGAATATCTCAAAGCTCTACCGATTAGGAGAGGTAGGAACAGGTTCCCTACAGCAAGATATGAAGCGATGGTGGGCAAAGACCCGCGGCAAAGAAGACCCTTTTGCGAAGATAGGGGATGTAAATGACCGTACCGTTAAAAGCGATAGCCAATACGTTTGGAGCCTAAAGGATATCAACTTTGAAATTGAAAGCGGAGATACACTGGGTATTATTGGTCGTAATGGTGCCGGCAAAAGCACACTTCTTAAAATTCTATCCCGCGTTACTACTGCTACCAGCGGCAGCATCAAAGTTAAGGGCCGTATTGCAAGTTTACTGGAAGTAGGCACAGGTTTCCATCCTGACCTTACCGGAAGAGAAAATATTTTTCTTAATGGTGCCATCCTGGGAATGACCAAAACGGAAATAAAGAGAAAATTTGACGATATTGTTGATTTTTCCGGAGTAGAGCGCTATATTGATACCCCTGTAAAAAGATATTCATCCGGAATGTATATCCGTTTAGCATTTGCTGTTGCTGCACATCTCGAATCTGAGATACTGATAGTAGATGAGGTACTCGCCGTTGGAGACGCAGAGTTCCAGAAAAAGTGTATCGGCAAGATGAACTCTGTAAGTAAAAATGAAGGGAGAACAATTATTTTCGTAAGCCATAGCACTCACGCAATAAAGGCTCTGTGCAGGAAAGGTGTTTACCTTGTAAACGGACAGATGAGATTTGCAGGTGAGATTGAAGAAACCTTAAAAGTCTATGAAGATGATATCAAGGATCCCGAAACCGAGCGGCTCATATCATCTTATGAGGCAACAGAAAGGCCGGACAGCCCTGCTCAAATTCTTAATGTAAGATTAACCGATGAAAGAGGTACAGAACAAACTTCGTTTGATGTGTTCGACCTTATTTTTGTAGAATATATTTTTGTAATCCGTGAGGCTGGGCTGAGCCCAATTTCCCCTATTATCAATATAACTAAAGATGATACAGAGTTGTTCTGGTCCTTTGCGTCTGATAACCAACCTGCAATGATTGACAAGCCTTGGGAACCTGGCATACATCGTTATCGCGTACAGCTTCCTACTCCCCTAAAAAAAGGCAGATATTCCATTGCCTGCAAACTAGGGAAACTCCGGATCACTGACATTGACTCCTTGCCAGTAAAACTCCGCTTTGAAGTGGAAGAACTATCTTTCAATTCTGACTATAAATCCTTTGCACACTACAGGCCCGGTATTATTCCGGCACTGCTTGACTGGCATAAGTTTTAAAATAACAACTTGCTTAAACGTATTCCTGTCTTTCAACGAAGAACGCCATTACTTTTGATCTGCTCCATCATCATACGATCCCACAATGAAGAACGCCATATAGGCCGTTTGCTAGATGGGATAGAAAGGCAGGAGCTTTTGGAAGGTTTATCTTTAGAAGTGATCGTGGTAGATTCTGGTTCCACAGATTCCACAGTTTCTATTGCCCGGCACATGGGGGCTAAAGTTCTATCGATCGCTAAGGAGGAATTTTCTTTCGGAAGAGCCTTGAACATTGGCTGTAGCCAAGCTGCTGGCGATATTTTTCTATTCGCTTCTGCGCATGTATATCCTG
>JACMJX010000358.1 GCA_014380425.1 Chitinophagaceae bacterium
CAGATTCAGGCAAATCGAAGATGAATAGTTATAAGAACGAGGCAAAGAACGCCATGTCTTAGAAGCAGGATACATTATTACGAACATCCGGAGAAGTTTACTCCGGATGTTTTTGTTTTTAAACGATCAACAATGGAAAAAACTACACATAACATAGAAGTGCTGTTTTCAGAAGCAGGTGATTTTATTGAAAACAAAACGGAACTTATTAAATTAAGAATAGCAGACAAAACTTCTGAGATAGTTTCGACAGTTGTAGCAGGGATAGTAGTTGCAATAGTGGGCATTATTTTCTTTATTCTATTGAGTATTGGTTTGGCTCTCTGGCTGGGTGAGGTCATAGGTAAAAGCTATCACGGTTTCCTGATTGTAGGAGCGCTGTATGGTCTCATAGCTTTAATCATCTACTCATTTAGAGAAAAATGGCTTAAAACACCGGTAAGTAACGCTATTCTAAAAAAAATCTTTAAGTAAATTTTATGCGTCAGTTTGCTAATAATAAGGACTTACAGGAAAGAATTGAGTTCCTCGAGAACAAAACGAAACAGCAACAGGAACAATTGAAAGTCCACTTTCAGGAGGCGTACCAAAGTATAAAGCCACAGACGCTAATCAAAAACGCTTTTTCTGACGCGGCTTCCGAGCCGAAAACAAGGAATAACATGTTGAACTCCCTGGTAGGGCTTCTTACTGGTTTCATCACCCATAAGCTAGTAATAGGAAGCTCGCCTGGAATATTCAAGAGGCTGGCGGGAACTGCTATACAAATAGGCATATCTAAACTGGTGAAACAGAAGTTCCCCGCAATAAAACAAAAAACGCAGGAGCTTATTCAGCAGAAGAATACAGGTACTAAAATAAGCTTGGGAAATAATTAATGTAATGCTCTGATACAGGCATCTAGGCTTTGTTTCCATTCATTTAAAGCAACCGAGTAGGTTGCTTTTATTTTTTCCTTATCCATAACTGAATAGCCAGGGCGTTTTGCAGGTGTAGGGTACTCTGTAGAAGGAACCGGCAGCACATGGCAGGCGCTACCCGTGAGTTCTTTTATGGCTGATGCAAACTCGTACCAGGTAATTACACCTTCGTTACTGAAATGATATATACCTGGCTCCCATTTGCCGGAGCGGATAATGGCCATAATAACAGCGGCGAGGTCGGCCGCATAAGTGGGCGATCCGAACTGATCGTTCACTACCTTAATGCTCTCCCGCTCCTTCATGAGGCGCGTCATGGTCTTCACAAAATTATTACCATATATTGAATATACCCAGGATGTACGGATGATCACTGTGTTACCATTACTGTTATCCATCGCTAATTGCTCGCCCTTTAATTTGGAAGCTCCATAAAGATTCACGGGATCTACAGGATCGTCTTCTCTATATGGATTTACCGAGATGCCGTTAAATACATAGTCAGTAGATACATGAATGAGCTTGCTGCCGTATTTTTCACTGGCAGCTGCCAGTATGCCTACTGCTGCACCATTTATAAGATAAGCTGTTTCATAGTCTGCCTCCGCCTTGTCTACCGCGGTATATGCAGCGCAGTTGATGCAGAATAGAGGCTCGTGGTGCTTGAAGTATGCATCCACTTCATCTTCGTTTTCGATGGCTAGTTCCTTTCTCGATAGAAAGATAAATTCATATTCAGGAAAGAATGCCGAAGCGTCTTTCAATTCAGTTCCCAATTGCCCACCGGCACCGGTAACCAGGATCTTATTTCTCATAAATGAAATTGTGAATACAATTTTGAAGGTCAGGATATTGTGTGTCTTTCTCTGACAGTATCATTTTCGCTG
This sequence comes from Chitinophagaceae bacterium, assembly GCA_014380425.1. Classification (GTDB taxonomy): domain Bacteria; phylum Bacteroidota; class Bacteroidia; order Chitinophagales; family Chitinophagaceae; genus JADCRZ01. Next base: position 1,808 of record JACMJX010000358.1, read on the forward strand.
CAGGCACCCTCCAATCTATTCCAAGTGCAGGATCATTGTAAGCAAGGCCGCCCTCGGCTCCTTTGTTATAAAAACTATCCACCTTATAAAATACCAGCGCGGAAGCACTGAGTACCGAGTAGCCGTGGGCAAATCCCTTTGGAACCAGTAGCTGCAGCTTATTTTCGGCAGATAATTCTACAGCATAACTTTGACCGTAAGTAGGCGATCCTTTTCGTAGGTCAACGACTGCATCCAGAATAGATCCATCCAGAACGCGGATCAATTTTGTTTGAGCATGGGGAGCATTCTGGTAATGAAGGCCTCTTACTACCCCGTAACATGACAAAGCCTGGTTATCCTGAATAAAGCGATGGTTTATTCCATCACCATTAAACGTTTGTTCGCTATAAGATTCAAAGAAATAGCCCCGCTCGTCACCGAATACTTTTGGCTCATATATCAGCAGATCGGGCAAGCCGGTTTGTATAAAAGGCATAGTTATCGTATTGCGTATTGATCCTGGTAATAATGCTGGTAATCACCAGAAGTAACATGATTTACCCATTCCTGGTTGCCGAGATACCAATCTACCGTCTTTTCCAGTCCTTCCTCAAACTGAAGCGATGGTTTCCAACCCAGTTCCTTATTGAGTTTTGTAGCATCTATAGCATAACGCAAATCGTGTCCGGGCCTGTCTGTCACATAATGAATAAGTCTCGCTGATTCCCCCTTTTCCCGTCCCAGCTTTTTGTCCATGATATCACACAACAAATGAACGATATCTATATTTTTCCACTCATTAAATCCTCCTACATTGTACTTTTCTCCATTTTTACCTTCATGGAAAATTACGTCGATAGCCCTTGCATGATCTTCTACCCATAACCAGTCACGCACATTTTCTCCTTTACCATACACAGGCAGCGGCCTGCCATTCTTAATATTATTGATCATTAACGGTATCAACTTTTCCGGGAAATGGTGAGAGCCATAGTTGTTAGAACAGTTACTCATTACAACAGGCATGTGATAAGTGTGGTAATAGGCCATTACAAAATGGTCGGAAGACGCTTTTGATGCGGAGTAAGGAGAACGGGGATCGTATGGAGTTGACTCCGTAAAAAAGCCTTCTTCGCCTAAAGATCCATATACTTCGTCCGTCGATACATGATAGAAGCGTTTCTTATTCATATCGTTTTTCCAGTGCTTTCTGGCAACATTGAGAAGATTGGCAGTTCCAAGAACATTTGTTTTTACGAAAGCCAATGGATCCATGATAGACCTGTCCACATGACTTTCAGCTGCTAAATGAATGATTGCATCGAAAGTGTACCTGGCAAAAAGGCTGTTCAGTTCCTCTTCGTTCGTAATATCGGCTTTTTCAAAATGATAGCCTGGCTCTTGCTCCACATCCTTCAGATTCTCCAGATTGCCTGCATACGTAAGGGCATCGAGGTTAACAATTCTGTAATGCGGATACTTTCTTATAAATAAGCGGACCACATGCGAGCCGATAAATCCTGCTCCACCTGTGATAAGAATGGTTTTAGTGAAATCTGGCATGTTTGTCAATTATTTATGTAAAGTTATAATTGCCCTGGCTCTTTTATGCATTCGAAATATGATGTTTACTTTATGCTTTTAAATTCTTTAGGTAGTTTAACAAGCTCGTCCTGCGGCAGAGATTTGAAATATTCGTAGGTAATTTTAAGTCCTTCAGCCCTTTTTACCTGTGGTTGCCAACCGAGGATTTCCTGTGCCTTCATAATATCCGGTCTTCTTTGTTTAGGATCGTCTGTCGGTAAAGGCTTATATACGATCTTCTGGGAAGTACCTGTTAATTTAATGATTTCTTCTGCGAAGTCCTTTAACGAAATTTCGTCAGGGTTACCAACATTTACCGGAAATGCATAATCGCTGAATAACAAACGGTAGATTCCTTCTACCAGATCATCTACATAGCAGAAGGATCGGGTTTGCGATCCATCTCCAAACACTGTCAGATCTTCCCCTCTCAGAGCCTGGCCGATAAACGCGGGGAGTGCCCTGCCGTCATTGAGGCGCATTCTCGGGCCATAGGTATTGAAGATCCTGATAATCCTCGTTTCCAGGGCATGGAACGTATGGTAAGCCATGGTCATGGCTTCCTGAAAGCGTTTTGCTTCATCGTAAACACCACGTGGCCCTACCGGATTCACATTCCCCCAGTATTCCTCATTCTGCGGGTGTACTACAGGATCGCCGTAGATCTCCGAAGTAGATGCAACCAGTATCCGGGCTCTCTTCGCTTTGGCAAGACCCAGGCAGTTATGTGTTCCGAGCGATCCTACTTTGAGTGTCTGGATCGGTATCTTAAGGTAATCGATAGGGCTGGCGGGGGAAGCAAAATGAAGTATGTAATGCAGTTCTCCTGGAACATGTATGAACTTAGATACGTCGTGATGATAAAACTCGAACTGCTCCAGTTTGAAAAGATGTTCGATGTTCTTAAGGTCACCGGTGATCAGGTTATCCATCGCGACAACATTAAAACCTTCTTTTATAAATCTGTCGCATAAATGGGATCCTAAAAAACCAGCGGCACCTGTTATCAGAACACGTTTTTTCTGCATAAATACTTTTTTAGATTTTTGTGGATGAAGGACGGCCTATGCTTTCATAATAAAAACCAAGTTCCTTGATAGCCATAGTATCGAAAAGATTTCTCCCGTCAAAAATCACCTTGTTCTTGAGGTTCGAAACAATTTTCAGGAAATCAGGTGTTCTGAATTCGTTCCATTCTGTAGCTATGATCAATGCGTCGGCTCCTTTCAAAGCATCGTATTGGCTTTCCGCGTAGGAAATTTTGTCTCCGATAAGGTTCTTAACGTTTTGCATAGCTTCCGGGTCGAAGGCTGTTACTTTTGCACCCGCATTTACAAGTGCGTCAATTATATACAAGGCTGGAGCTTCACGAATATCGTCTGTGTTCGGTTTAAAGGCAAGCCCCCATAGTGCGAAGTGTTTGCCGCTCAGGTTGCCTTTAAAATACTGTTCGATCTTTGGTATCAGATGAAGTTTCTGGCGCTCGTTTACTTCCATTACCGCATTCAGGATTCGGAATTGATATTGAACGTCGTCAGATGATTTTACCAGGGCCTGCACATCTTTAGGAAAGCAACTTCCGCCGTATCCGATACCCGGGAAGAGAAAGCGTCTTCCAATTCTTTCATCACTTCCAATACCTCTTCGTACCATGTCCACGTCTGCATCCAGGCGCTCACATAACTGAGCTACCTCATTCATGAAGGATATTTTGGTTGCGAGAAACGAGTTGGCTGCATATTTCGTTAATTCAGCCGACCGTTCATCCATGAAGATTACCGGGTTACCCTGGCGAACATAAGGTGTATAAAGATCGCCCATTACTTTTTTAGCCCTGTCGGAATTGGTTCCGATAACGACCCTGTCGGGTTTCATGAAATCTTCTACTGCAACGCCTTCCCTTAAAAATTCAGGGTTGGACACTACATCGAATTCTCCTTTATAATTTCTACGCACTGAATCAAAAACCTTCTCAGCCGTTCCTACCGGCACCGTACTTTTATCAACAATCACTTTGTAATCAACCAATAGTTTTCCGATATCTTCAGCGCAGCCCAGCACATATTTCAGATCGGCAGAGCCATCTTCGCCTGGGGGAGTTGGCAAGGCAAGAAAAATGATCTGTGCATCTTTTATCCCCTCTGCAAGGTTGGTAGTAAAATGAAGTCTATCTTCCTTCACATTCCGGAGAAACAGTTTCTCAAGCCCTGGTTCGTAAATGGTTATCTGGCCATTCTGTAATTTTTCTACCTTCTTGATGTCGA
>JACMJX010000359.1 GCA_014380425.1 Chitinophagaceae bacterium
GAGCGAATAGGGTTTCCCAGAGCTTTCAGGTCTATACTGGCGGGGCTGGCGTTCGCACTCAATACGCCCAACCGTATGGGAGAATACGGCGGAAGGATTCTGTATGTAAAAGATGGCCACCGTGTGCAGGCAGCTTCTTTATCTGTCGCGGGCAGCTTTAGTCAGCTTATAATAACATTAATAAGTGGATGCGGAGGTTTGATGTTTTTGTTAAATATCCATACAGCTGCAACAATTACAGAAGAAAATCAGTCATATTTGTTGTGGATCAAGATTGTATTATATCTGATCGCGGTTATTTCAATACTGGCGTTGATAATGTATTTTCGTTTAGGCGAACTGTTTCGATGGTTGGAAACTGCGCCTTTTTTCTCAAAGGCAGCAAAGCATGTAGCGGTGATGTCGAAACTCGATAACGCCATTTTGTTGAAAGTGCTTGCTCTTTCCTCCCTTCGATATATAGTGTTTGTGATGCAGTACGTATTGATGCTTAGCCTGATGCAGGTGGAGATAGGAGGGTGGCAGGCTTTTTGGTTAATTTCGGTGTTGTTTTTAATAATGGCGGTAATACCAACTATCGCCCTTGCAGATCTGGGTATAAGGGGGCAGGCGAGCCTCGAGTTGTTTGGATTGTTCAGTGCTAATAAGTTAGGTATTATTACAGCCTCAGCGGGTATATGGTGTATCAATCTCGTTTTACCGGCTTTGATAGGAAGTATTTTGATAGCAGGAATTAAAATTTTTGACACTAAATGAAGAGACAGCTAATACTCGCATTTCTCCTTGTGTTTACTACTCTACACCTCAACGCGGGTGATGATCCGTGTAGCATACATAATACCGCTTACAAAAATACTGAGTTCATTAATTTCAAAGTTTTCTACACACTGGCGGGTGTTTATATTGGCGCGGGGGAAGCCAACTTTAATATTACTTTGGAGAGAATGAACAACAGGCCGGTATATCATGTGATTGGCGATGGTAAGACTTATAGTTTCTACGACAGTTTCTTCAAGGTACGGGACAGATATGAAACTTTTATAGACACAGCTACCTTACTTCCTCAAAAATTTATACGGGTGATTGACGAGGGTGGATACAAGAAGAATCAGAACGTTACTTTCAATCACACTGCCCGCACCGCCATAACGAATGAGGGTGTTTTTAAAGTGCCGGCATGTGTTCAAGATGTAGTAAGCTCCATTTACTATGCTCGGAATATAAATTATAACAGATACAAGAAGGATGACAAGATTCCGTTTACCATGTTCCTTGATAATGAAGTATTTAATCTCTATATCCGTTACATGGGCAAAGAAACGATCAAAACTAAATACGGTAAGTTTCGTACCATTAAGATCAAACCATTACTGGTAAAAGGAACCATTTTTGAAGGTGGGGAGAAAATGACGGTTTGGATAAGCGATGATGCGAACCATATTCCTGTACGGGTAGAAAGCCCGATTAGCGTGGGAAGCGTAAAGGTTGATATGATGATGTACAAGAATCTTCGCTATCCGCTCAGCTCCCTTGTGGGCCTTTAAAGTCAGATATCTTTCAGGCTGAAGACCTTGCCTGCACGAATGCCCTTGTCGGTCATTTCAAGAGTACAGCATTCATGAATTGGATCATGCTCGAAAAAAAATATATGCTTTTTTTCCATTGCCCTGTTCAAAATAAGCTTCTTCTCGGAAAGAGTGATTAATGGTTGTATATCATAGGACATGATGTAAGGCATCGGCAGGTGCGCTATAGAAGGCAACAAATCTGCCATAAAGATGATTTTGTTGTCTTTATAAGAAATCTCAGGTAGCATCATTGCTTGGGTGTGACCATTAACAAAGATGGCAGATAGTGAATTAGTAAGAAAACCTGAAGATAACTGCACTTGTGGAGCTGTTAACTCTTCGCCGCTGCTACCTGATAGCGGAGACGGAATCCATTTCAACTGCCCACTTTCCTGTATGGGTAGTATATTTTCTTTAAGAAAGGAAGCTTTTTCCCTTTCATTCGCCTGAATAGCATGAGCCCAGTGCTGCTCATTGCTCCAATAAGTGGCGTTTTTGAAAGCCGGAAGAAGCTTATCATGCTCTCTGATTACGGATCCACCACAGTGGTCGAAATGCAAATGCGTAAGAAATACGTCAGTGATATCGTCGCGAAGAAATCCGTAAGCTGCGAGTGATCGGTCGAGTGTGTCGTTGCCATGAAGGTAATAGTGTCCAAAAAATTTGGCATCCTGTTTATCACCCATTCCGTTGTCTATGAGAATCAGACGACCTTCATCTTCAATCAGCAGGCAACGCATGGCCCAACTGCACATATTGTTTTCATCTGCGGCATTGAGCTTGTTCCAGATGCTTTTCGGCACTACCCCGAACATTGCTCCACCATCTAATTTGAAATGACCGGTATTTATCGTGTACAGGTTCATAAGCGGGCCAGGTTCTTCTGTTTGTTGAGAGTGATTGCCAACCCGGCCAGGCCAGCAACAAAGAATACTACCAGCGCCAAAACTGAATTACGTTGCGAACCAGTAAGTTCGTTGATATAACCAAAACTGAGCATACCAATTACGATCGCTACTTTTTCCGTGACATCGTAAAAGCTGAAAAAAGAGGTAGTATCATTGGTCACAGGCATCAGTTTGGAATAAGTACTTCTGCTAAGTGATTGTGTTCCTCCCATAACAAAACCTACGGCAGCTGCGAGTCCGTAGAATTCAATGATGCCACCTGTTGGAAGCAGGTAGCCCGTAATGCAGATCAGGATCCAGCATACCACACAGATCATCAAAGCCCGGAAATTGCCTACTACCTTCGATAACCAGGAGATAATATATGCACCTGGCACTGCAACGAGCTGAATCAACAGGATAGCGCTGATCAGATTGGTGGTTGGGATCTGTAATTCGCTTTTACCATATAATGCGGCAGCAAGCATAACAGTTTGTACCCCCATATTGTAAAAGAAATAGGAGGCGAGATATCTTTTGAGTACCGGTATATTTTTCAGCTGCGTCCATACTTTACTTAATTCGGCGTAGCCACTGGTAAGCACATTTTTATCAGCATTACCCGGTGCGGCCACTCCACTGGGTAATCGCTTCAGCGGTATAAGTGCAAAAAGGAACCACCATATTCCTACAAGTAAAAACGAAAAGCGGAACTGGATCGTTGTTTGTTCATTGCCTCCCAGCAACTCCGGCTTGAAGACGAATACAAAACAGATCACCTGAAGCAGTACACTGCCTACATAGCCATAAGCGAAGCCTTTGGCACTTACTCTATCGCGATCCTCAGGTGGGGCTATCTCGGGCAAATAGGAGTTGTAAAATACCAGGCTAGCCCAGTAACCGATACATGCTATCACCACACAGATAATACCTAGTGTAAGTGTATTTTTCTCGAAAAAAAAGAGGCTGCAGCATGCGATACTCCCCATGGTAAGGAAGAAGGCCATAAAGCTTTTCTTATTACCCCGCGTGTCTGCGATGGAAGATAGCAGCGGGGAGATAAAGGCGACCACCAAAAACGCAAACGATAGAAGATAGTTGTAAAGGGATGTATTCACGAAATTCCTTCCGAGAAAGCTTACATGATCTATGGTAGCATCTACGCCATCGCCAGTCATGGCCTCAAAATAAGCAGGAAAGATGGTAGAGGTGATTACAAGATTGTAAGCACTGTTAGCCCAGTCGTACATAGCCCAGGCATTGATTGTTTTTTTAGACGAGGTCTGCATGTATATGAGTTAAATATAGCCCTTATAGATCAATACCAGTAATATAATTCCTGCAATAATCCGGTAATAGCCGAATACCTTGAACCCGTTTTTCTGCAGATAGCTAACCAGGAATTTGATGGAGAGCAGTGCTACTACAAATGCTACGAGCGACCCAAGCAGCAGGGTATTGAGATTGCCACCACCCATCACTTCTGGAGATTCCTTATACACATCGTACAGGCTTTTAACGGTAGCGGCCAGCATGGTAGGCACGGCGAGAAAAAAAGAGAATTCCGCGGCAAGGTTCCTGCTTAGCTTCTGCTGCATGCCGCCTATAATGGTAGCTGCACTCCTGCTAAGGCCAGGGAATACTATTGCTAAAGTCTGGTAAAGACCAATAACCAGGGATTTCTTATAGGTGATTTCCTTTTCTTCGAGAACGTGGGGACTGTTAAACCATTTATCTACAAAAAGCAGCAGGATTCCACCAAGCAGCATTATAACTGCCAGAACGGTAGGATTTCCCAGAATCTCCTCTATATGTTTCTTAAAGAGGGCGCCGAATACAAGCGCTGGTATTACGGCAACAAAGAGTTTGAAATAAAAAGCAAGGTTTTTAAAATTGAAGAAACGCTTCCAGTAGATTACCACTACGGAAAGAATAGCACCCAACTGGATTACGATTTCAAAAAGCTTGGTAAATGCATCGTCCCCGATACCCATGAAGGCAGAAGTTATGGCCATGTGGGCCGTAGAGGAAATAGGCAGGAATTCTGTAATTCCCTCGACTATCGCAATAATAACCGCTTCGAGAGTGCTCATTATCTTGGTTTACGGAAAAGACCGACTACTTCCAAACCCAGCCCGATCAGTATAAGAAGGGGAGCAATAGTGATACGTGTTGTGCTATACACTGATTTCTGATCAAAAACGCCAGGATTGGTACTTTCTCCTCCCGCCATCAGAATCATGCCGAGGGCAATGGCTATAATGCCTGCTATCATCCATTTATAATTCTCCCTGCCGAAAAGTTCAGGGGCTTTATCCGTGGTCTTTTTTTCAATCATAGCTTGATGTTAAAGGATTGCAATATATAATTTTTAATATAGATCGTCTAATTTCATCTTCAGGTACTTCAGCACACTGCGTTGGGTGCTGATCACTGAAATACCGATTCCTATCAGGATCAGAAGAAGAAACAGGGCAACAAGCAGCCTGGTGTCTTTAATTGCCGTTAGTTCCGGAAGATAGTTTTCCAGAAAAGAAATAATGCCGAAAATAATAGCAATCGCTATCAGGGCACTGAGAGCGCCATTTACAATAGCCCTTCCGATAAGAGGTTTGGAGATAAAGCCCCTTGTAGCCCCCACCATCTGCATGGTTTTGATAAGAAAACGATTGCTGAACATGGCTAGTTTAATGGTATTGTCTATTAAAACTATCGCAATTATACAGCAGCCAACGGCAAGTGCAAGTAGAATAAGACTGAGCTTGTTGACAAAATTATTGATACTACTTACCAACTGAGTAGGATATTGAACGTCGTTTACCCCGATATTTTGTTCCAGGTCTGTTTTGATGTTGGCAAGTGTATCGGAATTCATGTACTGATTTCTCAGCTTAAAATCGATACTTGCCGGCAGGGGGTTTTCTTCCAGTATGTTTTTCCAACTATCATTACCATCCGAAATAAATTCCGTTCTGGCTTCTTCTTTCGTAATGTATTCGTAACTTTTTACATAGGGGCGAGACGCTATATAATTCACCAGGAGGGCACTGTCTTTAGAAGAAATATTCTCGCGGAGAAAGACCCTTACCTCTACATTTTCTTTGTAATAATCACCTATTTTGTTAGCATTGATGATAATCCAGCCCAGGGTTCCTAATATGATCAGCACAAGTGTAATTCCAAGGATAGCCATAAAATAAGAAGGCTTGGAGCGGGTAGAAGAACCTTTTTCTGCTGATTTCATGATCTGTAGTTTTTATGGTTAGTACCTGTCTAAGCTGGCAAAAATAGAGGTTTTATGGCTTGAATGCTTATTTTTGCCCACCTCTTAACAGTATATTTTCTAAATTATTATATTTCTTTTTCAAGGATGGAATACAATTTCAAAAAGATAGAACAGCAGTGGCAGAGAATCTGGAAGGAAACAGACGCATATAAGGTAAAGAATGATCCGTCAACACCTAAATGCTATGTGCTGGATATGTTTCCCTATCCCAGTGGAGCCGGACTACATGTAGGGCATCCACTTGGCTATATAGCGTCTGATATCTATTCCAGATTCAAGAGACTCAAGGGGTATAATGTGCTTCATCCGATGGGGTTCGACAGTTTTGGACTGCCAGCCGAACAATATGCCCTGGAAACAGGACAGCATCCAGCCGTTACAACTGAAAAGAATATCGCTACCTTCAAATCACAACTTGACAAGATCGGGTTCTGTTATGACTGGAGCCGGGAAGTGAGAACCAGTGACCCTGGTTATTACAAATGGACTCAATCCATCTTTCTTAAGATTTTTGATAGCTGGTACAACAGAAAGATGCAAAAGGCTGAAAGCATTGCAATCCTGTGCGAGATTTTGAGGAGTGAGGGGACTATTAATCATCCTTGTCCCGGTGACAGGAACCTGCAGTTTACTGCCAACGAGTGGGATGGATTTACGGAAAGATACCGGGAGGAAGTGCTGATGAATTACCGGCTTGCTTTCTCATCTTTTGGAGAAGTAAACTGGTGTGAGGCCCTGGGAACAGTATTGGCAAATGATGAGGTTATTAATGGTCTGAGCGAAAGAGGCGGCTTTGCTGTAGTAAAAAAGAAGATGCGGCAATGGTACCTTCGTATTACCGAGTATGCCGACCGGCTGCTCGAGGGTTTGGAGCGTGTCGAATTCAGTGATGCCATGAAGGAAATGCAGCGGAACTGGATAGGTCGTAGCCAGGGCGCCGAGATCGACTTTGCTATAAAAGGACAGCAGCAAAAGCTGCGAGTGTATACAACAAGGCCTGATACCATATTCGGTGTCGACTTTATGGTGATTGCTCCTGAACATGATCTTGTAAAGCAAATAACCACACCAGAGCAGCAGGAGGCTATAGATAAGTACCTGGATTATGTGAAGAGCCGGAGCGACAGAGAACGCATGGCTGAAGTAAAACAAATTACCGGATGTTTTACAGGGGCGTATGCTGTAAATCCGTTTGATGGAAAGGAAATACCGGTATGGATTGCTGAATATGTGCTTGCAGGTTATGGTACGGGAGCCATTATGGGCGTACCCTGCGGAGATCAGCGCGACTTTGGTTTTGCCCAGCACTTCGGTATTGCGATCACGAATATTATTGGTGAGCAGTTTGATGGAAAAGAGGCTAATCCTACAAAAGACGCGGTGCTCAGCAATTCCGGGTTCATGAATGGAATTGGTATGCGTGAAGCGATGGAACTTTCGATTAGCAAACTGGTGGACATGGGCATTGGCAAGCGCCAGATTAATTACCGGATGCGCGACGCAGGCTTCAGTCGTCAGCGCTACTGGGGTGAGCCTTTTCCTGTTATATGGCAAAACGGCATTGCAATGCCTTTGGACGAAAGCGAACTACCCCTGCAATTACCCTATGTTGATAAATATAGCTCAGGACCAGAAGGAGAGGGTCCGCTGGCAAATATCGATGAATGGGTAAATACGCCAGAAGGAAGGAGAGAAACGAGCACCATGCCAGGATATGCGGGAAGCAGCTGGTACTTTTTAAGATATATGGATCCGGGGAACGATCAGGAGTTCTGCAACCGGCAAGCGTCTGACTACTGGGGGCAGGTGGATTTATATATAGGCGGCACCGAGCACGCCGTTGGACATCTCCTATATAGCAGGATGTGGACAAAAGTATTGTTTGATCTGGATTATATCGGGCACGATGAACCGTACCGGAAGCTGGTGAATCAGGGAATGATACAGGGAAGCAGCAGGTTTGTGTTTAGGATAAAGGGAGGTAATAGATTTGTTTCTTCCGGTTTAAGAGACAGCTATGAGGTGGATGCTCGTCATGTTGATGTTAACATTGTGGAGGGTGTAGAACTGAATATAAATGCTTTCCGGAAATGGAAACCTGATTTTGCAAACGCCCAGTTTGAATTAGAAGACGGAAAGTACTTGTGCGGAACGGAAGTGGAGAAGATGTCTAAATCAAAATACAATACAGTAA
>JACMJX010000360.1 GCA_014380425.1 Chitinophagaceae bacterium
CTCATCGCAAGCTCGAAAGGAGATTTAGTTTTCTCCCTCAGTGCCGTTTTACTCCAGAATTCAGGGGAAGACACCATTGTAATCAGCACTTGTTCAATATTGCCATCCTTGGCGGCAAACGTCTTTGCCATCTTATCGATGAGGGATGCGGGAGGATGGTCGCTTACAAACCGGACTGCCAGTTTTCGCGATATGAATTTTGCGGTGGAGGGATGATGCGCCAGCATCCGAAGCAATTGAACACCTTCCTGGTATCCGTCATTTCCTTTAAAAGTTTTTCCCAGCACTACTTTATCGGAGTTATCGTGACGGTTGGGAGTAAACAGGAAATCTCCATCCCGTACAAAGCCTCGCTCGGCCAGTTTATCTTCTCCTATTCTGTCGATTATTTTCTGGATCGCGACAGTCTTCCCATAATCTCCCATGGGGTATATAGTCCAGCCTGTCAGTATGCCCGCTGCCTGTGTTACATCCTGTTGCGTATATCCACCATCTACGCCTAAAGTATGCAGTTCCATCACTTCCCGGGCGTAGTTCTCGTTGAGGCCCTGGCTGTTCTTTTTTATCTTCGTTGTTTTCTGCTGCAAAGTTCTCTTCATCGGGTCTGGTTTAGATAGCACTTTACCCGCCTGCCGGGGTGTTTCGGCGTCCATATTCTGATTGCTGCCCGTGCTGGTAAAGTTATCCAGGAATAGTAGCATGGCGGGAGATTTGGCAGTGGCAAGCAGAAGGTTTTCGAACTTTCCTGTTACGTTAGGCCTTATAACATCTCTTTCGTAACCAGGAATGAATTTTGCGCAATCGTTTTTAGTCATTGACACATTGAAGTGGTTGAACCAGAAATCGGTAAGTACTTCCTGTAACTGGTTCTCCGTGTATGCAGCGCGGTAAATTTTCTGATTGATGAACTGCCGGAACAGTTCCCTTTCCGGTTTAAAGCCCTTGGCCGTCATAAAAGAATCCAGCTTACCCTTGTACTCTTTCCTGTTCTGGGTGCCAACGGAATCTTTATCTATCACCCCTTCAGCTATAGCCATGCGAACCAATTGCCCGCCACGTGGAAATACCTTACTTACCTGTTCATTGCTATAGCTAATAAGGTCATACTGTGCCAGTAATTGCTTTAAGGAATCATCTTTCTGTCTGCCTGTCAGTTGCTTTTCGAACCATTTAACAACACCTGTTTTTACCACTTCATCTACCTGGCCTGGCATAGCGCCGTAAGTGAATCTGCTAAGCAGATGGGCAGCGGCTTGACGATCACTTAAGCCTGCGGCTTTATAAGGCATGCTGATGGGTGCGTCTTTTGGGTCATCTGCCTTCAAAAAAGAATACATGGAAAAAATGCTTATCGCAGCGAGTATTAAAAGGTATTGTCTTCTGACGATTGATTTCATATAATTTCAATTATTGGTCGAAGGTTTCGAGTATCGGAAATAATGGTTGTGCAAGTTTAGTTCCATTATATTAAGACTGTAACCGGTAGATTAAGTTTAACAGCATTATCGTTTCATAGTAGAAATATTGTTTCAACATGATATACGAACTGAAACGAGTATTTTTTTCACTATTTTTACTGCTAATAATACAGAACTATGGCTAAGACAAAACTGACAGTGAACAATAACGGCTCCATTAAAATAGAGGGCGATTTCGAGATAGTAGACAGGAACGGCAAAGCATACGGGCTTGCGGGAAGGGAAGTAGTATCTGTATGCCGTTGCGGCTTGTCCAAGAACAAGCCTTTCTGCGATGGTTCTCATAACGGACATTTCGATCACCTGGCCGAAGCATTCGATCTGCCTCCAAAGAAACAACTTTAACTTAGAGTTGTCTCCGCTCCTGGTTTTGTGTAAGGGTCGGTAGCACCAGGAATTTCACAACCAGATGAGCTATCAGAGATAGTGTAAATGCAACAATTACCGGGAGTGTCTTTTTAAAAGGTGTATCGAAAGCGTTTATTGCTACAGCTTCCTGTTTACCGGAATATTTCCATAATGCAATACTCAAGATAATCCCCGCCAGCCATAAGGTGCTATGAGACCAGAAGTATTTCTGGGGCTGGTATCCCTTTTTACCAAAGGAAGTAAAAATCAGAAGTATGTGGGCAATGAAAAAGCCAAGCGATGCAAGTAATAATAGGATCATCATAAAGGTTTATGTGGTGAAGGTAATGAAAACCAGATCAAAAAATGAAGCAGTTAAATCTTTCCCGCTGCTGCTTCCCCGGTGTTGATAGCTCCTTCCATGAAGCCTTGCCAGTCTGCAAGATGTTCCCCGGCGAAATGAGTATGTAGAAAGGTTTTCTCCAAAATGGGCCTTATCCGGAACCACTGATTAACGCCGAATAAAGCATACGCTCCTTTCGAATAATCGTCATCTCCCCAGTAATAATTGGTCTGATCTTTCATAAGGCTTTTTACATCTCCAAAAAAGGGCTTCAGGGTGCTTTGAACCATTTCAGCGTTCCATTCATTTCCCTGGTTTGCGGCAAGGGCCGCTTTGTCGCCAATGGTATATGAAACGAGAATCCCTTGCTCAGACGGCTGGTTTTTTGTGGCATGGTAGAAATAATGCGGTGCCTGGTCGGTTATCATATCGAAACTTTCATCCTGCCAGAATCGCTGGTTGAATAACATGGCATGCTTGTTAATGCGCGCATATTGTAGTTCGTTGATAGCCGCTTTTTTTTCAGCAGGTAATCCTGGTTGCCAGTCGATCTTGTTCATGGCAAAAGTGGGCAGTGTGCAGATCAGTTTGCTGCCCTCGAATACTTTTCCATTATCGCAATAGACTTTTACACCTGATCCCTGCACGATGCGGTTAACGGTATGGCCTGTCAGGATATGTTCTTTACCAATCCGTTCTGCAAGTTTGGAAGCCAGCATTCCGTTACCTCCCTCTATTTTGAGATCCATCTCGTTCTTTTCGCTGCTCTCCGCATATTCCGCCAGGGCGGCGTAGGCAGATACGTGGCGGATGCTCTCTCCAAAATCTGTACTATCGGCCAGCTCTCTCAGGTCAAGATCACGACCCTCGCATCCGTTGCTAACAAGGTAACGCCACCAGTCCATTTTATCGAGCTGCATCTTGTCGGCTTCTGTAAGCTTCGGGTATTCCTTCAATATACTGGTAAACTTTGCCTTCCATTCGTTGCTTACCCCCCAATTTCCCTTTGAGGAATACACCCCCCGGTATATAAGGTGCGTGTCTAACTGGTTATTCAACAGGTTAAGCCCCATTTCTGCACACAACGAATGCATTCCCGTATGAGAGTTACCAACCCATTCTCCGCCCAATTCAACAACCAGTTCTGGGGTCATGTGGTGAGACAATACGCGGCCACCAATACGGGTTCTGCTCTCGAGGATAACGAATCCGATCTTTTTTTTCTTCAACTGGTAGGCCGCAGCAAGGCCTGCCAAACCAGCACCAATTATAATAACCGGCGTTTTAAGGGCCGGGGCATAAAGGCTACCGGCTGCGGAACGAAGAACGACCCCTCCAGTAAGCAATCCACCCTGCCTTATAAAGTTGCGCCGGGTAATGGACATATCTTATTTTTTTAAATTTTATAAGCCATAAAAGGCGTTGGCATTGCCTCCAAAAAACAACTCTTGTTCATTCTCCGAATAGGAGGAGAAATAGTCTTCTACAACGCCGAGCATTGGTTGATAGCCACCAGCAAGTTCACACATTGGCCAATCACTGCCATACATGATTCGGTTAATGCCGAATACTTCCGTTACTACATCCAGGTAAGGGATAAAATCAGCCTGTTTCCACTGCTGCCAGGCTGCTTCAGTAATCATTCCGCTTATTTTACAATACACGTTGGGGCATTTCGCTACTTCTGCGATATCTTTCTTCCAGTCGTTGATTTTATGATGCTTTATATCCGGCTTTCCAATATGATCCAGCACAAATTTCTGCTCTGGAAAGGCTGTAGTAAATTCCGGAATATACTTCAACTGGTCTGCATAAATAAGAATGTCATACGTAAATCCAAAATTCTTGAGCAGTCCGATTCCTTTCATAAAGACTGGATCCAACATAAGGTTCCGCTGTTCTTCACCTTGTAATCCATAGCGAAAACCTTTCATTTTGTTGTAGGTGCTATAGTAGGCAAGGCGTTCCCTAAGGTTTTTTGCTCTTGGATCGATCCAGCCAACTACCCCTTTTATGAAATCGTGTAGCGAAGCGTTCTTTAATTGAAAGGCATTTTCCGCCTCGGAGGCATTCGACTGAACGGCGATACAGCCTTCAAATCCGTGGCTATCCAGCAGTGGTTTCAGATCATTGGGAAGAAAATCCTTCTGTATAACCTGCATGCTGTCGTTTATCCAGTTGTCTCTTATAGCATCAAACTCCCAGAAATGCTGGTGCGCATCGATTCTCATGTTCTTACAATTGAAATATTTTATTCATCACCAACCACTTTTCGCCCGGTTGTGCAAAGGGTATCGACTGCTGGTATCTCCACATCAATGCTTCCCACTCCTGTGTCTTGGAATTGGACGCATCTATCGAGGATTTTCTTTCAAAACTGAAACTGTCGTCTGTTTCCATAATCATGAACAATCTATTACCTACCCTGTAAATTTCCAAATCGGTGATACCGGTGTCTTTAATACTTTTGATTATTTCGGGCCATACGTTCCCAGATTTGTGCCAGTTTTCATACTCGTCGATCAGCACGGGATCATCTATAAGATCTACTGCAAGACAATACTTTTTCATCAGATGTTTTTAATGAGCAGCCGTTAACAGAACATTTTTTCTCTTCATATTCTTCAGTGCGAAAACGAGTACCATTAACAGGCAAGCGGCTGGAACAACGTAAGCGGTCTGGATATTCGCTTTATCTGAAACAAAGCCCATGATTACCGGGAATATTGCTCCACCAACAATGGCCATAATTACGAGAGATGAGCCGTATTTCGTTCTAGCACCCAATCCTTGAACGCTTAAGGCAAAGATAGTTGGAAACATGATCGACAGGAAAAACTGAACCGCCGCCAGCATATAAAGAGGCACCAATC
>JACMJX010000361.1 GCA_014380425.1 Chitinophagaceae bacterium
CGGTATCTGCCCTGGTAATAGCCCCGCATCAGCGTTTCACCTCCCATCAAGGCCAACTGATTGAAAGGAATATTGCCAGACATAAAGTTGCCGGCAACCTGCCAGGCAAGAACGCGGTTTTGTTTAAGAGGGTAGTAGGAACGCAGATCTACATTTATGCTTCTAAAGTCGAACGTACTGCCGAACTTTTCATTGTAATCGAGAAAGGACAGTTCAGTAAAAAGTCCTTTGCGCACATTCAATACGTTGTGTCGATTATCATAAACGAGGGCAAGACCCAGCCCCAGGTTGGAGCTTCCTTCACTACCGGTGGGCAAAGGGTAAGTAAGGTTGTCTGGCTGCTCGAAAGAAGAACCATATAGCTTCTGGAAATCTACCTCGGGGCCGAGGAACAGGTTTGGTATTATCTTACGCATCACCCGCTGGCGGAGCAGGAGGTAGTTTCCTTCTACTATCGCGGGATCATCTCCCTTCGTATCAGGCCCCGTGCCATAATAGAGCAGAGGAAACTTCTGCCAGCGCGATCTGCCCAGAACAAACCATTTATCCTTATCTCCGTACAATGCATTATCGACCCATATACCATACTGTGATTCCAGGGTAATGAAGGAAAAGGCATTCACTTCACTGAGCCTGTTTAGGGTGTCATTCTTAGCCCGGTAGAGCAGTAATGCGGAAAGACCAATTTCGAAGCTGGTTTCAGGCGAGTAGCCCAGGGTAGGGTAGAAGCGTACACTTGCCACACCAGGCGCCGTGGTATCCATCACAGCGCGCTGTATAAATCTTCTTATCCAGCTTTGTTTTTCCTGCCCTGAAGCTGATTGAAACAAAAGAGATAATCCAAGAATTACAGCCAACCGTGAATAAAGCCTACGCCTGATGAGTGTGTATATGATCGTTGATTTCAGAAATCAAAAATAGGTAATAAGCACCAAATTGCCTTATATAACCAGGGAATCTGAAACGGTTGTGGTTGAAAAGATAGATGCCCTGCCTGATACAACGGTTTACACAACCGAAGGGCGATCCATACTAACTACTTCTGAGTGCTCCACCTTCATTAGTTTCTCTGCCAGCTCTATTCTCCCTTGCCCACCGTCGGCAATGATATAGGCCAGCTCTGCGGGAGTAAGCACTGTTACGTTTACCAGACGGATGGTTTCGAGGCTCAATTCTAGGGTATCAGGCACTAATTTACTTTTAAGGCCAAGGAGAACACCTGTTTCTCCTTTGTCGTTCACCAGGCTTTCCGGCAAGCCATCGAGAAAGAGACTGATTGATAAGAAGGTATATTCGTCGAGCATACTAACGATATTCGGGTTGGATGCAACCTGTTGCGCCAGGTTCTGGAAGATCCTGAGCTCCCATGATTTCATGAGTTCGGTAAGGCCTCCCTGTTTTCTGGGAGCCGCCATATAAAGCTCCAGCCCAAGGCCGTTGTAAACCTGGTTCGACGGGTTGGTATCGAAGTCGTCGTAAGGGTCGCTCAGTCCATCCGTTGCCATAATGGTAAGGTCAGGTGTTTCGATACAAAGAAATGCCTGACGAAGAGAAGGCCATCTCGGGCCTCCGAAAAATGCAGGATTGATGGCACCCGCTATTACGTAGTCATCCAAATCACCTACGGATTTCCATAACTCGTTTCTCTTCTTACATGCAAGATCAAAATGAT
Organism: Chitinophagaceae bacterium; assembly: GCA_014380425.1. Lineage (GTDB taxonomy): Bacteria > Bacteroidota > Bacteroidia > Chitinophagales > Chitinophagaceae > JADCRZ01. The sequence goes on from JACMJX010000361.1 coordinate 1,673, forward strand.
CATCATATTTCATAAAGGAATTATTTAATAACTTAAGGAAACTTTAATTTATTCTTTTAACACAAGCCCTTAACGATTATAATTGTTGCCGATTGCATGACTGCCGAAAAAACTGGAAATTTCATATTGCTTACAATAGCTACAGTTCTTATATTTGCATTACATGTTCGTTTGATTAATGAGCTCATTTCTTACAGATCAACTTTTTGATTATGAATTTAGGAAAGGTTAACTGGCGTTCTCATGTGATTATGATATTAAGTTATGCTGTCCTGTATTATGCACTTGACTTCCTTCTTACAGGAAAAATTCTATGGTCAGCACAAAACATTTTTCTTGCGTTTGTTATGCCTGCTATTGGATCAGCATTTACCATATATATGGAATCAAAGAAAGCTTAAGAATGTTTAGTGCATGATTTTCTGCGGTACGCCTTCTAGTAGCGTCCATCATCATCCTGCTCCCAGGTACTCCAACAATCCGTCACCCTTCATAATTACAAAATAAAGCCATAATGTTCCCGGAGTATGGTAAATTACATAGTTGAATACCAACTGTTGGAAAACCCTATTTTATAAGATGAAATAGCGATTTCAGCACAATAATTTCACCCTCAATAGCTTAAATGATGAAACCTTCAGTCAAATGGTTTTTATGTCTGCTAACCAGTATTGTTTTTATAGCCAACTCTGTTGATGCACAAACAAGCGCTTTAAAAGACCCTGCCTTAATGTCCCTGTATGGCGATGTAACACCGGGGCAGCCGGTACCACTTAATACCTTGTCTGGATTGAACCTCATATTACCTGATACCCGGGTAGAAGAATGGCCGGCAATAAGAGAAAAGATATTCAGACGGGTGATAAGTGCTTTCGGTAAAGGGCCGGTAGCCCTGGAGCCTTCCAGGAACAAGTTCGAGGAGTTGGGGCGATACAATAATTTCGGCCTGGTGCATATAAGGTATCGTTACCAGGTGGTGGATTCGATCTGGAATGAAGCGATACTCGTACTTCCAGAACAATACCAGGAGGGGAAGCAGTTTCCTGCCATCCTTACCATTCATGGTACTAATGGCAAAAACGGAAAGATGGGTGCTTTAGGCGCGCCAGGTACAAATCGCGCTTATGCCACGGAACTTGCCAAAAAGGGCTATGTAGCCTTCTCACCGGATTTGTTTGGCTACGGTGCAAGCATTGATAATACTACGGAAGAAAAGCTGGTGAGTAATCTTTTGAAGAAATACCCCGAATGGAGTTACCGCGGCATTAAGCTGCTTACCCTGATAAGAGCCCTCGACGTTCTGGAGCAACTTCCTTTCGTGAAAAAAGGAAGTTATGGATCGATGGGTAATTCGCTGGGAGGCGGTATGGCGCTGTATCATGCGGCTATCGATAAGCGTATAACGGTTTCAGTACCCTCTACTGGTTTAAGCCCTGCGGCCACCAATGTATTTCGCCTGCTGAGAGGAGGATCTTCCGAAGAGCCTTCCAAATGGAAAAAGATCTCCAGCGATGGAAAGCCCCCTTATGATATTCACGAAGTTGTGGCTCTTTGTGCACCTCGCGCCATGCTTTTTATCGACGATTATAACGACCCGTATAACCCAGACGTCGCAGCGAGCTTTCAGCGGGTGTACCAGGCCATGCAGGTGTACCAGCTTTTAGGTACTCCGGGGCGTATATCGATGTTAATACATGGCGACGGGCACGACACGATCGATGATGTGAGAGAATATGCCTACAAATGGTTCGACAGGTATCTTCTCAATAAACCTTAGTGATCAAAGCCTGATATAGTACCGGGCTAATCAAAAGTGGAATGCCTGGTTTGTTTTAGTATCTACATCTTTTATCAGTTCTTTCGGGAAAGAAATAATTCGATCTGTCAGAGTAAGTCATTTATCAAGGTCAAAAACCAGGGAGCGGGGGTAGTGACAAATTGCCAGTTATAATGTTGCAAAAACAGCGGAGCAAGGATAGAGCAAGGATAAGACAAGGAGTAAATAAGGGCAAAATGGGTGAAAAAAGGCTATTATCTGCTAAAATTTCAGGTCAGAAGGGGAATAGGAACCTGAAGCGGCAACTCGCCTGACTAATGTCTATTGATTGCAAGTTAAGTAAAAAAACGGAATTGCCATTCTTTGCAGTGAGACCACGAATATGGTTGCTAACTATAATAAGGCTTTTCAGCCCATATTCGACTCTATGGAAAAGTATCCGCCACTGCTGCAATGGCATAGCTGGATGAATGCTAAAGTTTCTATAGCATATAATTTAGGTTATAAGGAAATAATGTTGGATGCTGCCGCGGTAAGGTTGGATGAAATTTCGGGTCGTTAAAGGACTGCTTTCTATCGGTAAAGAAGTAGCTTTCCTGCATGTAGAGATCGCAGCTTTTAGGCAATAAAACCTCCTGCTTATACATCAATAGCATGATCCGGAAGAAAATCGATTCCCTTCCAGGCTTTTACCGACGTCCATTCTGCAGGCGGATTTGCCCAGAAAGGATCGGAAGGCGGCAAACCTAAGGGCAACATACCCACGCTGCATAAATAGAGGCTGCCTGTGCTTATATAGTTTTCAGCTACAGAAGGCTGGTGACCGGCAAACCCGATGGTCAGCCAGCCGTTTCTGTCGAACGTTCCGCGAGCTTCGACCATTCTGCTTATTACGGCAGATAAGGCCCCTCTTACCTGGGCAGGCTTTATCTCTGCGGGCAGTTGCCGCATCAGGCTTATCTGGGCCAGGGAATGGAAGGCCCCGAAGCGATAAGCCAGGGAGCGGCCAGTGACAGGGAAAGTACCTTCCGGCGAGATCATTCTTTCCTGAAGTGCTGCATAGCGAACACCCCGAGCAAGCACTGTTTTGTAATAGCCTGCGGAGTCTTTGCCGGCGGTATCCAGTATTCTGAGGATATCGATCAACATGGGGTGTATAACAAAGCTGTTGTAATAGTCGTAATGAAAATGCGCGCCGTCTCCATATACTCCATCACCTTTATACCATTCCATATGTTTCTTAACCGCAAAATCTATCTTTTCTTTATTACTATCTGCCCCTGCCTTCAGCAGAAAGGTTTCTATCATGGCCATAAAGAGCAGCCAGTTATTGTCATGCGGTTTTATGTTGCGGCTAAGTTGCAAGGCGTTCAGCACATTTGCTTTAGTACCAGCATCCAGTGGTTCCCAAAGCTGAGTAGGAGCTCTTAGCAGGGCCTGGGCGAGAAAGGCTGCATCTACAATTGATTGATCGTAGTCGGCCCCTTTGAACTTCATATAATCGGGAGAAGCGGGATCAGTTGCCATAGCCAGGCTTTTACGAGTAAGCTGGATATACCGGGCGCGTTGTTTTCCTTCTTCGGTGTTATCGGCACCTAATTCGAGCCAGGGGGCCATGCCAGCCAGCAGCCTGCCAAATGCTTCCAGGTGAGTATAGGCGGATCGGTTTGATTTGTTGCCTGGATTCAACTCTACGGGCATGGATGCCTTAAGACGGCCGCGTGAGAGATTGGTGAGTACGGGGTCTGCTATTTTCAACAGAGTGCTTACCCAGTAATTGCGATTATCGGCCAAAGGAGGCGAGGAGAATTGCCAGCCTGTCGTTTCCGCCTGTAAAGGCGGGTAGATACCCAGTGCAAGCGAGCCAGGAATGAGCGATAAGAATTTTCTTCTATACATATTGAACGGTAGATTTGTAATGGTGAAAATGAATAATAAATGGCATCGGCTTTCCTAAAATAGGATCATTTTTGCTTACTAAAATGTATCTTCATAAGTCTTTCAAATAGCAAATTTAGTATTATAAAGAAAATGCGTCTTATCTTAATAGCCGTTTTATTGTTTACATCTTTAAATATAAGCGGACAACGCATTAAAGTACTTCGACAAACAAGACCGGTGGATACAGTGGCCAACGGCGAGGGAATAATTTATGGTCTTTTCATCCAAAGACTTGGATTTGCAAGTGGTGGATTTGGCCAGGACATACGCTTGTTAAATCTGGACACAAAAGAGATTTTTTCCTTCCGGGTTAAACCAACATTCAAATCAAAGAAGGAAAATGTTTTCTTCTATCACATACCATCAGGGAAGTATGCAATATTGAATTACTATTGGACAAAAAGTAAATGGTATGGAGGAGAAGTGCATACAGAATCTATTTATAGAAAGTCTGATACTATCTCTATTTCTGAAAGTGGTTCGCACGACCATAAAGATGTATCATATTATACTTTTTCAATTTTGCCCTCATCCTTAAACTATGTCGGCACCTGGAATTTTGCCAGTGAGGTAGTGTTATTCAGCAATGATAAGGATGAACTGGACAAAGTTCTTACTGTCACGCTGCCCCTGCTATCATTTAAAAATGCAGTAATTACCATTCCAAATTAGGCACCAGGCATTATGCCTGCGTATAAAGGCTTCCTGCAAGAGCCATTAAATTGCCTTCGATGCACAAGAACGGTTAATGTTGGAATTCCTCTACTTATTAAGCGTAAGCCAGGTCGTCTGAAGCGTTCGCGTACTTGGTAGTGGGAGATTCCAAAGGGAGACACGTAGGGTGGTTTATTGCAGGGTCGTTGGTGTTTCCTGTGGAATTACATTGTACTGCAGGGAGGAGAATTTGAGATAGGGTCAGCTACCTGCCACCCCGGCGTGCCACTTTCCCTCGAGCTTTATAGCCGCCGTTTCTACTCCGGTTATCACGCATTGTTCCAGGCTGTATTTTTTATGCCAGGCGCTTATGAATCCTGCCCAGAACGCATCACCTGCGCCCGTTGCACTCCTGATATGTATCTTTTTAGCTGCTACGTGTTTCCAATCGCCTGTAATATCTCTGTAATATACGCCTTCCGGGCCGCAGGTGAGGCAGATGGCTGTTGCTGGCAAATCCTGCAGATAGTACCGGGCATCTTCAATACTTAAAGCCTTGCCCAGGAATCGTTGGATATCATCCATGCTGAATTTAAACAGCGGCTTATGAATTTGTATCTGCTTGAAAACCTGCTGTGCATCATTGTTCCTGCCCCATATTTTTTCTGCATAGTTCCAGTCGACTGATACCGGGATTTGTTGAGCAGATGCACTGTTGAAGGCTTCGAGAATATGGGTACGTGCAGGTTCGTGGCTGAGAGCGAATGCGGTTGAATGCACCATCGAAGACCGCGCTATCAGCGCTTCATCTATAGGAGCTATAAATTTATCCGCATCGCGGTATGGAAGAAAATCAGGGGTGCCTGCCGTTTTTGCTACCACCACCATCGACGTCACGCGGTCATCCAGTTGCAGTACATGATCGGTACTTAGGCCATCTTCCTTTAGTTTCCGTAATAGTATTTCTCCGAGTCCGTCATTACCTACAGCAGCTACTATTTCAGCATCGGTACGGCAACGTTTAAGATACCTGCAAAAGTTGGCCGTACTACCTCCCGGTCTTATATTCATGGAAGTGGCCTGCGACAGGTTGTCGACAGCCGTACTTGTAATTCCATCTATGAGTAACTCGCCGATGGCGAGTATATAGTTTCTATTCTCCATCGGTTATCATTATTAAGCGTTTTCCCAGCAGCGCTTGTTCCGCTATTATTGCGCCCGCGGCACTCCACGCGCATTGTGAAACACCACAAGGTTGAAAGTGTTGTCCGTGCAGGCATTCATTAAAATCATCGCCATTCGCCTTATGAATGGCAGCTGTAATAGCCCAGGCAGCGTCCTGTTTTCCCGAGTCTGCAAACGCCATGGCCAGTAACCCGTTCCATACCGGCCACAAGCCTCCGTTATGAAACTGGTAAGGCAGGTTGCGGAAACTATAGGTATGATTATTACGAAGTTCTTTCATGTCAGGATCGGTGTGCTCTATAGTGGGATGGAAGGACGGTAAGAGATTGTTTTTCTGTTTCCGCAGATCATCCATCCATTGTACACAGGCAGCCTGCCGGCTTTCATCGCCTACCTTCAATAGGCAGGCCAGCGAATTAGCCTGCAGGTCGAAATATTCATATATTCTAGAAGGGTTGAAGCCCATAAGCCAATAGCCATTGAAAGCAGTATTGAGGCGTTCTGCCATATTGGGGGCATATAGCTTTTGCGTATCCGGCTGCTGCCAGTAGTTATTCTGAACGGTCGTTTTGATCAAAGCGGCTTTCTGCGCCCATTCCTCTTTGCCGTACACCTTCGCTGCCAGGCGAAGCGCCCATATTCTCAGTAGCTGTTCAAAGAGTATGTAACCATGCTGTATATACTCGTCTGCCCAGTCGCCGCTTTGTGGTACGTACACCAGATGCTTGCCGTTGAACTCCCATGCAGTAAGCAGCGAGAAGCATTTTTCTACCTCCCGTGCAAACCGATCTGCTAATGAACGGTCGCCGGTAGCAAGTGTGTAGTGGCACAAGCCGATTACCGCCCAGGAAGGATTGTCTGCCCGGCCTACAATGCCCCCGTAGCTCACCTGCTTTGTTTGCGGGGTAACATTGCTGGGCATATAGCCTACCGGATGCTGATGCAGGAAAACAGTCTCTATGGTGGCCCTGGCTGTCATGATCAGTTGTTCATCATTGCTTAGAATAGCAGCCAGGGAGCATACTGTTCCATCTCTTGTCCATATCCGCCTGTAGTTGTCATGGTTCTGAACTGCCGCTACAAAGCCCGCTTGCTGCGAGGCGGTGTGCAGCATTGCAATACTTTTGTTATAAGCGATACTATCCTGCATCATACTATTGAATATTCAATACGCTTTTTCTGCGGTCTTCTGTTGTTTTACCAAGAAAGTGAGTGCTGCAGCTATAATAATCAGCATTCCTGAAAACTGGATTGCATTTACAGGATCGCTCTGCAGCAGGTTATTATAAATATACCTGAAAGAGACCGTTTCCAGGAGCATGGGCAATACGATGAACATATTGAGAATGCCCATGTAAATGCCGGTTCGATGAGGTGGTATGCTACCTGCCAGCATTACATAAGGGGTGCCCATCATACTGGCCCAGCCGATACCAAAACCGATCATCGGAAAGATGAGCCATGCTTTGTTTTCTATTAAAGGTAATATCAATAATCCTATGCCAGCCAGCAGCAGGCTAAAGAAATGTACCTGCTTCGCACCTTTCTTTTTAGCTATCCATGCCAGCAGAAAAGCAACACAGAACGTAACGATGTTATAGGTTCCATTTACAGTGCCGGTAAGCAACTGGGCTGCGCTAAAGCCGGAGGAGGCAGGGTCAGTAGTTTGATAGATGGTTTTGGCGAGGCATAGCGTTATGAACTGCCAGTATACGAACATGGCGTACCAATTGAACAAATAAACGAGCCCTAGCTGCCGCATCGTTACTGGCATTTCCCGAATGGCTACAGCAATCTCTTTGAAGATATTCAAGACTCCGCCGGGCTGCTTTTTTATGGCTTCTGTTTCAGCTTCACTTAAAGGGTACTCTTTTGTTGTGTATACAGAGTACATGATAGACGATATGGATACCACGGCCCCGATTATAAAAGCAGCATATGTTGTATAAGTGATCTGGTTGGTGCTTCTCGCATTTTGGGCAATGATCCCCAGCCACACCAGTAAAGCGGGAGTGAGGTTTGCCAGAGTGATACCCAGGCCTGTAAAGAAACTCTGGGAAAGAAAGCCGGTAGCGTATTGATCCTGAGGCAGCTTGTCGCTAACAAAAGCACGGTAAGGCTCCATCGTAATATTATTTGCCGCATCCAGTATCCAAAGCAGGCCTGCCGCCATCCAGAGCGTTCTGCTAAAAGGCATTGCGAGCAGGCAGATACTGCAGAAAATAGCGCCTATAACGAAATAGGGCCTTCTGCGTCCGTATCGCCCCAGAGTTTTATCGCTCATAGCCCCTACGATCGGCTGTACCAGTAAACCCGTCATCGGGCCTGCCAGGTTAAGCAATGGTATCTCATCTGGGTTGGCGCCGAGATAAGAGTAGATCGGCGTCATATTGGTTTGCTGCAATCCAAAACTGTATTGTATTCCAAAGAACCCCACATTCATATTGATAATGGCCGGAAAAGACAATCGTGGTTTAGTGAAAGTCATACGCTCTTTTATTATAGATTATTCTGCGCGGCCAGGATATCATTTAAAAAGTAAAACCTATCGTAGCCGATACTGTTCTTCCGGTTACTGATCTTGCACGAATGATGTTCACGGCATTATCGGTAATGAATTCTTCTTCTGCTTCAGTAATGCCGAGGCTGTTAAAAACGTTATTGGCATTAACCGATAACAATAATGACTTCGTAAACTTATAGCTTATAAATGGATTAACAAGCACATATCCTTTGAGCTTCAGGCGATTCACATTCTGGGAATAAGAGCTTGTAGTACCGATGGCAGCCAGCCCGAGGCTTAGGTTGCCGGCGTTGTAAGTAGGTATCACATTGTAGATAAAAGGTGCCTGCCTCCTGGGCTGTTTACCTTTGTTGACTCCATCCGTAATTTCGGCTTCAGTGAAAGTTACGCTACCCCTCAAATCGAACGCTTTCGATAAACGAGCTGCGAATTCCAGCTCCACCCCAAAAGACCGGTAATTGTTCTCGACCACTTTTTGTGTGGTTGCTTCATAGCCGCCTTCCTCGTTGATGTCGGCATAGAAGCCCGTAACAAAGATACCTACATTCTTAAGATTGCTTTTGAAGCCCAGTTCGGCCTGCTCTATCTTGTCTTCCACACCTTTAACGGAGCCATCAGCCAGTACATTGTCGGTAAAGAGTATCCGGTCGGCTTTTGTGGTAGCACCGCTGCTATAGCGCGCAAAAACGGCATTGGAGGCACCGAGTTTATAGTTGACCCCTACGGAGTAAGACGCATAATCGTAGTCATAATTCACTGGCCTGTCAGTAGTATAATCAATGCTTTCGACACTTGTTTCATTGGGTGCTATTATGCCGTTCCCGTTCAGGTCTTTAGCTGAATTGGAACCGCCTGCGTAGCTTCCGGTAACCTGGCCAAAGTCCCACCGAAGGCCGGCATCTATATTCAGATTTTCACTTAGATTGAAGCTCGTATTTATATAGGGAGCGGAGATATCGTAACGCGTATCATAGTTGCGATGCAGATTACCCCAGACCGGTGTTCCATAGGCAAACTGTCCTCCTGCATTCATTACCGTATCGCGGGCATTCGTGATCACCAGCGGCCGAAGTCCATTTCCGTTTACGTCAGTCAGGTAAGAGCCCCATAACCAAGACATGCCTGCGTTCTGGTACGATTTGTAAAAGCCGAATGTAAGATCGCCCCCCTTGAATACTTTCTTTAGTTTAAAGTCGTTCACGAAATTGTCGAAATTATTCAGTTCCACATCGAACATGTGTATGATCATGGCATTGGTGCCTGTATAAGCGGCGCCGGTGTTTGCGTACGATACGGTAGCACCCTCGAGATCCCATGCTTTGGTACTTGCAATGGAAGATAGTATGGAAGGCGTACTGCCTACGATTGCGGGGAAGGGGCTTATGAATCGACCTCTGTTCCTGGCGAACCTTCCGCGGTTCTCGATCTTAAAGCCGCTTCCCAGATCGAATGCGAATTCCACCCCTGCAGCGGAAGTTACAGGATGCATGCCATCAGCCACAGATGCCCGGCGTAGTTCGCCGTTAACGCCTGTGCCGTAGTTTTGCCCCAGAAAAGGACTATGCAGTGTGCCATACTTTGCGTCGAAAGTAGGCAAAGACGAATAAGAAGGATCACTGTTTGTGCCGGTTACCTGCAAAGGCATGGGCAGATAAGCCGCTGCGCGATCGTTCAGGTATTTGGCATAAAGGCGTATATAGCCCTTTTCAAATTGCTTGGTGATATTAAACTTCAGCTGGCCGCCGTTGTTGGCAGTAAAACCGGCAGTACGAGGGCCTTCACCGAGCCTGTAGAAACCACCCACATTGAAAGTAAGACCCTCTGCGATCGGAGCTCCATAATTAAAATCAGCCCGGAAGTTGCCATAATCCAGACCCGAGCTGATGGCCACATTTCCACCTTCCGTATTGCCCGTTTTGCTAATGAAATTAATGATGCCCGCAGGCGAATTGGAAGCCAGTACCGAAGCAGAGCCTCCCCTTAAGGCTTCTATACGTGAGAGGGAAAGGTCGGCTCTCAGAAAGATATCGCTTGTTGCAAAAGCCATATCGCCGAATTGAAGTACAGGAAGCCCGTCTTCCTGCAACTGGAGGTACTTGGACCCACCGGCAGAAATGGGAACCCCTCTCACCGTTATGTTGGTATTACCCTCGCCCCCGGAAGCTTCGGCTTTAATACCAGGAATCGAACGGAAGATTTCCGCAGTGGTACGAGGGGCTGCTTTGGCGATATCTTCAGTTCTTAATGTACTTACGGAAACGCTGGAAGTAAGTTTAGAACGACCACTTGTATTTCCGACTACTATTACATCAGACAGTGAGAGTACATCATTTTTCAAAACGATGGTAACGTCGCTGATACTCCCGTTGCTAAGGTCAAAAACGCGTTCTTCCCGTGCATAGCCAGAATAAGTAATTCCGACGGTGATGCTTGTTTGGGACAGCCCTCCCTGCAGTGTGAAATAGCCCTCCTGATCGGAAAGGAATGATTTGTTGCCAGGCGATACCGTTATGGTTGCTTCTGCAAGTGGCTCGTTTCTGTCATTGGTGATTCTGCCCTTTACGGACACCGTCTGTTGCGCCTGCACATGGATGGCGCATACGAGTAAAATAAGAAGCAGTCGTTGTTTCATATATCAAACTTTAAATCGTTAGAATTTAATTACTCATCAAATATAGCGGGGTACATAAATCGAAAATCCCTGTTTAAGATAAATCCGGCAACAAACGTTTGCGGTAATGTTTGCGGAAATGTTTGCGGTGGATAACTTATTATTTCTACCTTTGAAACACAACGCGCCGTATGAAACAGAATGCTACCTTAAAGAAGTTATCCGAAACATTAGGACTTAGCATATCCACTATTTCAAGGGCCTTAAAGAGCCATCCCGATATCTCGGAGGCAACAAGGGTAAAAGTGCTGGAGCTGGCGAACGTGATGGAATATGAGCCCAATACCAATGCCATCAATTTAAGAACTAACAACAGCAGGATTTTCGGTGTTATAGTACCCGTAATATCGAATTACTTTTACGATTCCATGATTGCTTCCTTGGAGGAGGAAACCCGCCTACATGGCTACTCGCTGTTGATATTGCAATCGGGAGACGATCCTGTGGTTGAACTTTCTAACCTGAAACTCTGCAAACAGAACAGGGTGGCAGGGGTATTTGCCACGCTAACCAAGCGAACAAAAGATGTAAGCCCGTTTTTAAGGTTGCAGGAAAATGATGTACCGGTCATTTTCCTGGATAAAGTGCCTGCCGAACAGCAGTGCAATAAAATTTGCGTGGACGATAAGGCTGCGGCCACTCTTGCTGCCGAAGCATTGATGATGCGAAAGAAAAAGAATATACTGGCTATTTTCGGAAACAGCAGCATGTCGATTACACAGGAACGCTCCCGGGCTTTTTCCGCATACTTCGAAATGAATGCACAGAAAAAAGTGAAACTGCTGATAAAGGAAGCCGATACACCGGCAGAAGCTTACCAGGCAACCCTGAAAGCTTTTCAGTGCGTCAAAAGGCCTGATGCCATATTTTGCATGAGCGACGAGATACTTACAGGTGTTATGAAAGCCGTGCAGCAGCTAAAAATAGACGTACCTGCCGAAGCTGGCATTATCGCCATCAGCAACGGCATCATTCCTCAGTACTATCATCCCGAAATCACTTACGTGGAAACAAGTGGGTATAAATTAGGCAAACTGGCCTACACGCGCATGATGGCCTGCCTGGCAGGAAGTAGTTTTATCCAGAACCTGAAAGTAGATGCCGTGCTGGTGAACGGGGGATCTTTGGCACCTGTAACGTAACCCCGGAATGTTGCCCACCTTCGCCTTCTTTCTACTCCTGTTATTACTTTATCCAGTTGCAAGCGCAACTTGCACGGCGTAATCGGAGGAATCTGATGGCTTTGCTACGGCACTGATAGAGAATATGGTTATCTCCAATAAAACTTTCAGCAGAGCGTTAAACCTTTTTGTCTTCTGCAGCTCTATAGTACAGCAACTCAAGAAATAACCACAAATTGAAATTTATGAAAATTAAAGTGCTTTCCTTAGGTGTAGCGGCCTTGTTGTTTTCAATGCTTTTTGTAGCATGTAAGAAGGATGAGACCGATCCTGTAGCCGGGCCAGCAACGGGCTCGGAACTCGCTGTTCATACAAGTGATGAACAGTTCTTTTCGGGCGAGAACGATGCATTGGCAGATGATGCGCTCGCCGCTCTTAATTATGAAGAGGCAATTAACGGGCGAGTGATAGCTGAGATCTGCAATGCCAGCTATGATCTCGACTCTTCCAGCAATCCTCGCAAGATCACGATTACCTACAACGGACTCACCTGCGATGGCAGGCGTACGCGTACAGGTGTTGTAACACTTTCAATGCCGGGCAATACGCGCTGGAAGAACGCTGGGGCTGTATTAACAGTTAACGTAAGCAACCTGAGAATTTTAAGGGTGGCAGATGGCAAATCCGTCGTGTTGAACGGAATCCAGACTTACACCAATGTAAGTGGCGGTCTTTCAAGAAATCTCGCTTCGTTGCAGACCATTGTGCATACTATTGCCAGTTCGGGAATGGAGATCACATTCGATAATGGTACCAAGCGTAC
>JACMJX010000362.1 GCA_014380425.1 Chitinophagaceae bacterium
CACGCATGAAGATTACGAAAAGGAGAAGTCCGTTCTTCATTTGCAGCGCAGCGGCAGGGTAGATGGCTTGATGATCTCCGTGGCAGACTCAACGCGAAACGTGGAGCATCTTCGCGAAGTGGCGGCATCGGAAATGCCGATGGTATTATTCGACCGGGTGTGCGAGGAACTGGATGTGCCGAAAGTTACTACAGATGATGAGGAGGTTTCATTCAAGGGTACCGATCAATTGTTAAAGAGCGGATGCAGGAAGGTAGCTTTCTTCTCTATGTCAGAGCATCTTTCTATATCTACCAGAAGAAAAAGAGGATATCTGCGGGCCTTGAAAAAACATGGGATTCACGAGCCGGATATCCTGATGGATTTCAGTTCCTCCGATGATGTAGAGAACCGGCGGCAGATCCGCAATGTATTATCAGGAGGTAACAGGCCTGATGGAGTTTTTGTTGCAGTTGAAAGGCTTGCTATCAATATTTACGAGGTTTGCCACGAGCTTCAGATCCGTATTCCTGAAGATCTTAAAGTCATTAGCTTTTCCAACCTTTCTGCATGTGGCTTATTCAACCCGCCCCTGACTACCATCTTTCAGCCTGCCTTTGAGATAGGGAAGGAGGGTGCCGAGATATTGTTTAAACTGATTGGAAAGAAGAAACTGCTACCCCAGGAGAAGGAACTACAGATACCGTCCGTTATAGAAATGCGTTCTTCTACAGGTATTTAACGCAGGAACTTGTTAAGTAGGATTATATTGCGATAAGAAATTCATAATAAATACATTTTTCATGAAAAAGATCCTTTTTGCGTGTTGCCTAGCAATTGTTTCCAGTGCTCATGCCCAGCAGCATACTATTGAAAAGATCTGGGAGACCGACAGTGTGATCGCGATTCCCGAGTCTGTATTACCGGATGCCGGAAGTGGCATTTTATATGTATCCCTGATCGACGGTGGGGCCTGGAGCCCGGACGGCAAAGGCGGTGTGGGGAAATTGAGCGTGGATGGCAAATTAAACGATACATCCTGGATCCGGGGACTGCATGCTCCGAAAGGAATGGGCATTTATGGTAACAGGCTTTATGTAGCTGATATCACGGAAGTGGTGGTGATCGATATAAAAAAAGGGAGCGTTGAGAAAAAGATAGTTATCGATAGCGCCCAAGCACTGAACGATATTACTATCGATAGCAAGGGTATCGTTTACGTGTCCGATTCACGGGGAGGAACTGTTTACCGGATCAAGAACGATGTTGCCATGCTTTACCTGCAGGATCTTAAAGGCATCAATGGATTGAAGGCGATTGGAAAGGATCTCTTTATATTATCCGGTAAGAACTTCGTTAAAGCGGATAAAAGAAAGACGATTACTAAAGTTGCTGATCTGCAACAAGGGGGAGATGGCATAGAACCGGTAGGTAACGGGGATTTTATAGTAACATCCTGGAGTGGCTACATGTACTATGTAACTGCAGACGGTACCACTGAGGTATTGCTGGATACGCATCTCGATAAAGTGAATGCTGCTGACATCGGATATGATGCATCGAAGCGAATCATTTATGTTCCTACGTTCAATGCCAAAACTGTAGCGGCTTATCGCTTAAAGTAGAGAATACAATTTAGATGAACTATCACCGGATCTTTCTTAAGTTGCCCATATGAAAACAATCTGTACCTGCCTGCTAGCCGTTATTGCTGGTTTGGCTTCTGTTACTGCACAGAATCAGCAGCAAGAACTAAAGTTGTGGTATAATAAACCCGCTTTATATTGGGAAGAAGCTTTGCCGCTGGGAAATGCAAAAACTGGAGCTATGGTGTTTGGCGGCATCGTAACGGAGCGTTTTCAATTGAATGATAATACCCTTTGGGCGGGTAGTCCGAACCCGGGTAACAACGCTGCCGCACCTTTTATATTACCACAGGTACGAAAGGCTATTTTTGCGGGGGACTACGATTCAGCAACAGCTCTTTGGAAGAAAATGCAGGGATCTTATGCGCCACCCTATCTGCCCCTGGCCGATCTTTGGCTGACAAATTTATTTCAAGACAGCGTTCCTGCGTCTTATTACCGGGATCTTAACCTCCAGACGGCTGTTGCGTCTGTAAAATACACGGTTGATAGCAGTACTTTTCTGAGGGAGACTTTTATAAGCCATCCGGCAAAAACGATGGTGATCCGGATTACCTGCACCAGAAAAGGCGCGATTGGTTTCAACACCCGGCTTACAAGTAAACTGAGGTATCGAACTACGGCCATAGCAGACAATTATCTTGTGTTGAAGGGTAAAGCACCCCTGTTTATCGCAAACCGGGATTACGAACCGAAGCAGATCGAATATGCAAAAACAGATAGCGGGGAGGGGATGAATTTTGAAGTACACGTTAAGATAGTGGCAGAGAAAGGCACCATAAAGCGCGACGGGGATCAGCTTTCGGTATCCGGCGCTAACGCGGTTACCATTTACCTTACAGAAGCAACCAGTTTCAATGGGTTCAATCGCTCCCCCGGCCTTGAGGGAAAAGATCCTGCAATTGAAGCCAGGTTTCTTATGAAAAATGCCTCCATACAGTCCTATGCACAGCTTAAAACAGCGCATTTGAAAGACTACCGGCCTCTGTTCGACAGGGTTCGGCTGAGCCTCGGGAATGATTCGCTCTTGAAGAACCTTCCTACTAACGAACGCCTTCAAAAATATGCTACAAACCCTGGCGACACCTATTTACATGCATTGTATTACCAGTTTGGCCGTTACCTGATGATAGCGAGTTCAAGGCCCGGCTCCAGACCAACGAATCTTCAGGGTATATGGAACGAGCAGGTGCGGCCTCCTTGGGGAAGCGGCTACACGATGAACATCAATACCGAAATGAATTATTGGCCTGCGGAGAACGCTCATCTTTCAGAATGTCATCAGCCTTTGTTCGACTTTCTAAAAGAGCTTGCCGTGAACGGTGCAATAACGGCAAAAACGAATTATAACATACAGGAGGGATGGGTAGCACATCACAATTCGGATATATGGGCTAAAACATCTCCTAGTGGCGGCTACGATTGGGATCCGAGGGGTATGCCGAGGTGGACGGCCTGGCCGATGGCAGGGGCATGGCTGTGTACGCATCTTTGGGAACATTACCTGTTTACCGGTGATCTGAAGTTTCTGGAAGAAGTAGCGTATCCGTTAATGAAAGGTGCCGCACTTTTCCAGTTGCAATGGCTTATCGAGGATCCGAAAACAGGTTATCTTGTTACCAACCCCTCCACATCTCCTGAAAATGACGTTAAGATCAACGGGAAAGCTTACCAGTTGAGCATGGCATCGACCATGGATATGTCTATCCTCAGGGAATTGTTTACGCAGCTTATTAATGCTACGGAGATCCTTAAAATTGAACCTGCATTTCACTCGCAACTTGTTGCGGCGAAGGCCAAACTATATCCTTATCATATTGGCCAATACGGGCAGTTGCAGGAATGGTTTAACGACTGGGATGATCCGAAGGATAAGCACCGGCATATTTCCCATCTTTTCGGTTTGTTCCCTGGAAGCCAGGTTACGGTAAGCCAGACTCCTGAATTGGCTGCCGCGGCGGAGCAGTCACTCCTGCACCGTGGTGACGTTAGCACAGGCTGGTCCATGGCCTGGAAGATCAACTGGTGGGCGAGGTTGCAGGATGGAGAACACGCTTACAGAATTTTAAGCGAGGCATTTGCCTATATCGATCCCGCTCAAAAAAAGGCGTCTATGGGAGGTGGAGGCACGTATTCCAATCTTTTCGATGCACATCCCCCTTTTCAGATCGATGGTAATTTCGGAGCTACTGCCGGCATCACCGAAATGCTCCTTCAAAGCCATGAGGGGTACATTTCACTACTGCCTGCCCTGCCCGCGGTATGGAGCAGCGGTTCTGTAAAAGGAATCAGAGCCCGTGGTAATTTCACGGTGAATATGGACTGGAAGAATAGTAAACTCGTTAAAGGGATTATTTATTCAGGCAGCGGTGGTAATTGCCGATTGAGGACTTTACAGAAAGTAAGAATAGTAGAAGTGCGGTCGAAACCGGCTCAGGGGGTAAACCCGAATGTGCTGCTTTTGGGCTATGGACAACCGCCGTATAACACTCCTTCAAAAACTGCGATAAAAGAGATAAGGGCCAAACAGGGGCACATTATAGACTTTTCTACCGAGAAAGGTAAATCTTACACTATACTGCCTTTGTAGAGCACCAGGAAACGGCAACACTATTTATGACTAAAGCTGGCCTTTGTTTTGAAAGCATATAAGGAAAAGAAATGCCAGAAGGTCCATCGATAGTAATTGCAAAAGAGGCTATACAGGTGTTTGAGGGAAAGAAAATTTTGGATGCATCCGGCACCGCCAAGATAGCCATGGGCCCGCTAATCAATAAAAAACTGGTAGCGGTGCGTTCCTGGGGCAAGCACCTTTTGCTATGCCTCGAAGGCCTCACTATCAGAGTCCATTTCCTGATGTTTGGTTCTTATATGATAAATGATAAAAAGGAACGGTCTTCCCATCTCACATTGGATTTTGGAAAGGGTAATCAGTTGAACATATACACATCTTCCATTAAGCTGCTCGAGCAACCGCTGGATGAAATCTACGACTGGTCTGCCGATCTTTTAAGCGACCAGTGGGATCCTGCCCTGGCAAGAAAAAAGCTTAAGAAAACTCCCGATGTTTTAGTTACCGATGCCTTATTGAATCAGGATATTTTTGCGGGATCAGGCAATATCATCAAGAACGAGGTTTTACACCGGATAATGGTGCATCCTTATTCCAAGATAGGAGACCTTCCTCCCCGTAAACTTACAGAACTCGTAAAGGAGGTACATAACTATAGTCATGATTTTCTTGAGTGGAAGAAGGCAGGAATACTTAAAAGAAACTGGCTTGCTTATACTAAAAAGAAATGTAGCCGGGACGGATCGGTTATTAAAAAAGAATATCTAGGAGAAGGTAAACGAAGAACTTTCTATTGTGAAGGATGCCAGGTATTATATTGACCTGAGCTTTGAAGGTATTTTTGAGCAAGAATATAATAGGGTTCCATCAGGTGATGCCTGAAGATTTGCGCCGGATCATTATCAGGGTATTTCATTTGATATGCCGAGTCCGGCATCAGGATTATAGGAGTACCAGCACGCATATAATTCATGCCTTTAACAAAAGCAGGTTTCCGCAGTTGTGGCTGTGCCTTTCGAATCTGTGTGTACATGAGATCTCCAAGGTTTTTACGAAGATGTTTCTGAGCCTTGCGAGTAGAGCGATTGATCTTATTGTATTTACTTTTTAAAACAATACGAGGCAGAAGCGGGAGTTTTTTTAGTACATAGGGTGCAACGATGAAAGGATTGGTTGCATTGAAATCGTCGAGCGTCTGAACGGTAAAAGGCGTTTCAGGAACCCAGTCGGAAGCATTCAATACCGTAAATCCCCACCCATTAGAGGTTATATGCTCGAAGTCATACGCATAAAACAGGTTGCCAGGCTTAGGGGCTGCACTGCAATAGGTTTTAAAAATAAGGTTTTCAGGCAGCTCTTTCTTTTTCATAAGGTAATGCAGATGGGATCTTAATAGAAAGGCGAGTGCACCACCCTGACTATGACCCATTATAATAAATTCCCTGACACCTTTTGCGTGCCATTCTTTCACTTTTTCCAGTATAGTAGGCGATAGATAGCCAATACCTGTAAGCCAGCCCGTATGAACGGTAGCATCTGCACGAGAAGCAAGCTGATAATTAAAGATGGTGCTATCATTCAATTGAAGTGTGCCAGATGCGGGCACCATTGCAGCGTAAAAATTTTCCTGCCAACTTACAGGATCTGCCGTGGTACCTCTAAGGCATATTACGGCGACACTGTCTTTTCTTAACCACAATTCCCACCGGTTTTTAAGTGCTACCACTGGCGAACGGTATATTCTTGTATAATCTACCGGCGGCAAAACGATATCACTCAATTTAGCCGTATCGAAATGCTTTTCAAAAACACTTAGCATTTCCATGTATTCTTTTGCATCGAAACCTGCCTTGAGGTGCTGGGCATTGCCCGCCCTACTAATCATGATCGAAATTACCAGGAACAAAATTACTATTGGTTTCAACATCTTGGAAATCTTGATATTAGGCGTCAAAAATAGCTGAAAAGTAAATATAACAAAGAGATATAAGGTAAGAGCTGGGAATATCGACAGCAAATAAGTATCTTGCCGCCAGGAACCCTTTTTATGTTCAATCCCTGAACCTGTCTTCTATGCCCCTATTAGCTTCAAACTGTTTGAAAGGCAGCAGGCAACACCTGCTTCTTTGCTTGCTTTCCTGCTTTGCGGGATCTCCTATTTTATATGCACAATTACAAGCCGAATTCAGGCCTGACAAGCAGGGAGGTTGTTCGCCTCTTACTGTATCATTTACAAATGCTACCAGGGGCGCTTCGGCCGGTGCGGTTTATTTATGGGATTTCGGCAATGGCAACACCTCTGCTCTGCAAAACCCCGGCGTGGTTTATACCGATGAACGAGCTTACCCCGTTACTTTAACCGTTAAAGATGGTGGTAGAACTTCCGTAAGTAAGATTGATATTACTGTTTATAAAAAGCCAGTTGCAGACTTTTCTGCTGTTTCTGCGAAGGTATGTCTGCCCGCTGCGGCGAGTTTCACCTCCGGTTCTTTGGCAGGAGATGGATTTATCTCTCAATATCATTGGGACTTCGGAAACGGCGTTACGCAGAGTACCGGAAGTTCCCAGATTAGTTACAATTACGAATCTGTGCAGCAAGCAACGGTGAGCCTCACTGTTACCAATAGCTACGGATGTCACAATAGCATTACAAAGGCAGCTATAGTGGAAATTCTTCCAGAAATGCGACCTGGATTTACAATCACCAATAACATTCTTTGTGATGAGGCCGACGTTGCCGGGTTTGTTAATACAAGTTCAGGCCCCGGCCCCCTTACTTACGTATGGAATTTTGGAGATGGTACTACTTCCAGCGTAAAGGACCCTTCTCATGTTTATAACAAAAGAGGGCTTTTTCAGGTACAGCTGGAGATCGGTAATCCGGCAGGGTGCAAGGCGTCGATATCGAAGGGACCCATTAACGTGCGTAACTTTGAAACCAATTTCAGCAATAACCTTTTATGCAGGGAAGCCAATTTCACGGGTACGAGCTTTCTGACTCCTGATGCCAGTTTATGGAGCTTTGGTGATAATACCGCTTCCGGAGCCATATCTTTCGTAAAGCATGTTTATGCTGCCGAGGGCTCTTATGTTGTAAAGCGAATCAATACCTATGGTGTTTGTAAAGATTCTGTTTCCAAAACGATTGTAGTAAAGGATAAAGTTGATTATGGTTCAACGATTACTATGCCCACTGCCGTTTGCAGGGGCGGGGTTGTAAGCTTCGATGCTTTCAGCACGATACCACCCGGCAGCAGGGTGTGGGATTTTGGTGATAATACTTTTAATAATGGGTCACAAAATCCCTTTCATTCCTATTTTACGGCAGGCAGTTACACGGTAAAACTAACGAACACCTTTGGCACCTGTACGGAAGTAGTAACAAAGGTTTTGACGGTAAACCAGCTGCCAGACATTAAGGATTTCACTGTAATCAATAACAATCTATGCGGTGCTCCGGCTACTATAAATTTCAAGGACAACACACCCGGTGCAGTTGGTTGGGATTGGAATTTCGACTTTTTCGGAAGCCGGCCGTCTTCTGCTTTAAAAGAACCATCACATACCTATTCCTCCGATGACGTTTATCTCGTAAGCCTTGTAGTAAGAAATGCCGCGGGATGCTTCAATTCAACCGCCAAGAATGTAGTTGTAAGAAGACCGTCAGCCCAAATCTTCGAGATCGGCAGAAATTACCCAGGCGGAGTACAGAACTGTGATAATCTCACTATTCAATTTGGATCCAATAGTACGGAGCCGATAACCGATTACCTGTGGTCTTTTGGCGATGGGGGTACGTCAACGCAGATGAGCCCTGTTTATACATACACGAAAGAAGGTAATTTTACCGTGCAGCTTAGTTATACAACGGTAAACGGATGCAAGGGAAGTGTTACTTATACTGGCATTAGGGTGTATAAAAAACCGAAAGCCGATTTCGACTATTTCGTGCCTCCATGCTCAGCAAACTATGAGGTTCACTTCTTCGATAAATCGTCTCCTGCCGCTAATTGGGAGTGGCTGTTAGGGCCGGGTCAAACAAGGTATGGCAGTTCGTTAATCCATCTTTACAGCGATACGGGCAAGTATCAGGTACGGCTTATTACGATTGACGGTGGGTGCAGGGATACTATAATGAAGGACATACGTACTACTGTTTTGCCTTCATTTATTTCAATAACGTCTGTTAGCAAACAAACCTGTGAAGGAGAGCGAGGCATTTTTAAATTTGACCAATCTTCATTGAGGGCATCTGGTAATAGCTGGGATTTCGGTGATGGTGTGAAAATACCTTATGACACAGCTAACCATAATGTTACGCATACTTATACCAACTCAGGCAGTTATATCGTTACCCTTACCGCTACAAGCGGCGCATGCCCACTTGTCAGTTCGATCCGTGTAACAGTACTGTTGAAGCAACGTCCGGTATTAACTTTCGACGCGCAGACTTTCTGCAGCAATCAATCGGTAGGAGCCACTATAAGCGGCCTCGTAACGAATCCCTACACAGACGGCAGTCCTATTGACTACCAGTACTATCAGTACCGTCTTTTGAAATTTGAATATGAGGGTGGTGGAGATTTTAATGGTAGTGTGAATTCTTTTTTCTCCTACAACAGCTACAATGGCAGTTTGAGTGGTATTAAAACAGGAGACGTGAGGATCAGAGCTATCGTTCAAAATCCATATAATGGCTGCACAGATACTACCAATTATGTCTCCCTTAAAGTGAATGGCCCTTCAGCGAAATTTGACATTGTTGCCAACGATATATGCTGGAAATCTCCTTTTACTTTCAGGGATCTTTCTACAACCGTTACCAGTACACCCATTCGTTCATGGCTCTGGGAATTTGGAGATGGTCAAAGGCTTAATAGCGGTACAGGCAATACGGTAAATCATACTTACAATGCTCCTGGCAATTATACTACGACATTGACCGTAGTGGATGCAGGTGGGTGCAGTTCGTCATTCTCCCTTCCTGGAGGAACTCATGCAAGAGGAC
>JACMJX010000363.1 GCA_014380425.1 Chitinophagaceae bacterium
CTCCCCTTACACCTAATGATTGTTTTACTATTTTCTCTAGGGTAAAGAGCAAGTTCGATTTCCCCTTGCATTACCATGAGGAGTTTGAGCTCAATTTCATAAGGAATGCCCCTGGTGCTAAGCGAATAATAGGTGACCACATCGAGGAAATCGGTGATATTGAACTGGTTCTGGTTGGTCCTAATCTTCAGCATGGCTGGTTTACACACAATTGCACCAGTACGGAGATAATCGAGATAACATTGCAATTCCATCGGGATCTTTTCGATGAAAAATTCGTGCAACGCAACCAAATGAGTCTTATCAGAAGTATGTTCGATCGTTCGCTCAGAGGTATTCTTTTTTCAAAAGAAACAGCTTATGCCCTGATGCCCCGTTTAAAGGAATTGCCGCAAAAACATGGATTCGATTCAGTAATAGAACTTCTCTCCATCCTTCATGATCTTTCCGCCTCCAGGAATATGATTACATTAAGCGATGCAGCTTTTGCAACAAATGAAAAGTTTTCTTACAACAGCAGGCGAATTGGAAAAGTAATGGAGTATCTCAATCATAATTTCGACAAGAATATTACCCTTAGTGAAGTTGCTAAGATTGCCGCAATGTCAGAAGTAGCCTTCTGCAGATTCTTTAAAGTAAGAACGGGGCAAACTTTCATAGACACATTAAATGAGATACGCCTGGGGCACGCTTCAAGAATGCTGATCGACACTACGCACAGCATTACAGAAGTAGCATTTAAATGTGGCTTCAACAACATCTCCAATTTCAATCGCCTCTTTAAAAAGAAAAAAGATTATACCCCTAGGGAGTTCAGGCTGGCCTATAACTCCTCGGGGGTAAGAACTTTTGTGTAACTAAATCGGATATAATGCTAAGCTTTCCGAAGATCTTTCTCAAAAAATTCCAGGGCTTCAGCCCAGTTGTTCACGCGGCGATGCTTCTGCTGATGCATGTTATGACCTGCTGTAAACATGATTGCTTTTCCATGAAAATAATCCAGGTTTTTACTGTGATCATCTATCATATAATCGGTGCGAATGATCGACTTGCTTCCGCAAAAGACAACCTGCTTCCAGGAAACGAACGGTAAATGCTCGCTGAGCCATTCATACTTCTCATAGAGGGACAATGGAAACTCCATGGCAGCGGACACAATAAATACATCATAAGTATTCATGAGTGCCTGAACAGCTTCTACCGCGCCAGGCATCAACGGCATCGATCTGAAAAATCCGGGGCTGGTTACAAACCTGTAAACCGCCGTTTTATCGGGAAAGGCGTCTGGTTCGGGTACGCCGGAAAAGATCTGCCGGTTCATCAGCTGGCCCGTTTCCTTATAATACCAGGCTATAAGTTGCGCTTCTACATCAGCTATAACACCATCCATATCTATCGCTATTGACTGCCTCATATAAACATGTATAAGCTACTAGATCTCAGTACCAGTTATACAACCATTACAGTTCTTTTATCATTATATTCCTGTACCATACGGCATCACCATGATCCTGTAGCGCAATTCTTCCTTTCTTGAAAGTTCCGAAATCCTGCATCTTTTTAAATTTGCTTCCAGCTACCATTTCTGCCCATTTTTCATCGAACATCATAGTGGAAACAACTGTTACGCCATTTAGCACCAGGTCAAGCTTTCCCTTATTAACAATCACTTCCGCCTTATTCCAGCTCCCCACAGGCTTCACTGTTTCTGTGGAGCAGGAAATAAGGTCGTAAAGATCACCAGCATGGTGCTTGGCTATTTTACCGTCTGGATGGCCGGCATTATCTATTACCTGCATTTCAGGGCCGGTGTGATACGTTGCCGGGTACTTTGAAGCATCTTCCTTTATATTGAAAATGATGCCGCTGTTGCTGCCCGATGCTACTTTCCATTCCACTTTAAAATGGTAATTTTCGTATTCCTGATCAGTAACAAGATCACCTCTTTCTTTTTTATCGGTATTACTTGCATCTAACCGTAATGCACCTGATTCCACTACCCATCCGGCACCTGCTTGGTTCTTTCCATACGTATGCCACCCCTTAGTTGTTTTACCGTCAAACAACTGCTTCCAGCCCTTTTTTACACTCGCTGTTTGGGGCGAGGGAATATTATAGTCTTTAAGTTCTTTCGGTAACGAAAGCGCAATAGTCAATGAAACACTAACAGCGGCCGAGAGAAAAAATGATGTAGTCATATATGTTAATTAATAATTTAAATCCAAAGAAGCCACACTTGTATTGTAATTGCCGGGCGCTTTTTTATTTGTAATGCTAGCAATTATTCTGTGTTTATCCGGGCTTGTTCCCAACCATAAATATAAATGTTATTACCATACAAGTTGTTTTAAAGTAGGCAAATTGATCCAATTTTAAGGGGTGCTCAACTTTTACCCGTCCTGTGGGTTATTCTATTACATGAACAGAATCTTTCTAGAGGCGGAATGGCGCAAGCTGGCAATGGCCAACTATTCCGTTCCTCCCTCCCTGTTGCAAAAGTATCTGCCCTACAAAACTGAACTGGATTTATGGAACGATACCTGCTATGTGAGTCTTGTCGGGTTCCTGTTCGACAATACGCGCTTAAAAGGGTTCCGGATTCCTTTCCACACTAGGTTTGAAGAAGTAAACCTCCGTTTTTACGTGCGTTACAAGGAAGGCGATACCTGGAAAAGAGGCGTCGTGTTCCTAAGTGAAATAGTGCCGAAACCAGCACTGGCTTTTGTAGCTAATACCATTTATAATGAACGTTACACTACCTGCTATATGCAGCATTCCTGGTTAGCAGATGAAACCTCCCTTACCGCGGAGTACAAATGGAAGAAAAGCAATTGGAACTCCTTTAAAATCACCGCCGGAAATACAGCGTTTCCCCTTGAAGAAGGAAGCGAAACCGCGTTCATCACAGAGCACTATTGGGGTTATACAAAGAGGGGTATTAACAAATCTTCGGAATATGGTGTGGAGCACCCGAAATGGGGCATTTATAAAACTATGAACCATTCTATAGATGTTAATTTTTCAGATGTATATGGGCCGCAATTCGGCTTCTTGAGTGATGAAACACCAAAGTCCGTTTTTTTAGCAGAAGGGTCAGAAGTGATTATAAGGGAGGGTACTCTAATAAGATAACTATGGCGGGTGCTCAACAATATGAAGTTTGGCAAAGAGGGCCCATACAGGACATTCCACCGCTGTTGCAACCTGTTGCTCACGCCCTTCTGCAGGCCCGGGAAGAAACAAATGAACTCCTAATCAACTTTCCGGAAGCTTTATTATGGTTAAAGCCCGAAGGTTCAGCTTCGGTTGCTTTTCATTTAATGCACATGGTTGGCGTTCTCGACCGCTTATTTTCTTATGCAAGAGGATTGGAGCTAAACGAAGCTCAGCTTACTTATTTAGCTAAAGAGGGAGTTCCAGACGAATCTTTGAATGTAGAGGAACTAATACAGGCTTTTAATACCCGGATTGACATATCCCTCTATGAGTTAAGCAATACCGATGAAACAACGCTTACCGAATACCGTGGGGTTGGTCGAAAAAAACTGCCGTCTACTGTCATTGGGCTCTTGGTACATAGCGCGGAACACACGATGCGGCACATGGGTCAGCTACTGGTGACTGCGAAATGGCTGAAAGCTGTTCATGGGCTATAAATGTTAAAAAAAAACCACATCTCCTCCTAATTCGATTTCTTACCGTATAATTACAATTACAAAATGTTCAAGCTGGTGAAATCGAGGCGCGGTATATTGGGTGTTTTTTTAGTGGTAGGTTTTCTGGTGGGGCAGGAAGCATTTTCACAAATAAAGATCCGCGGCACCGTATTCGATATCAGTAAACAACGACCACTTGAAGGAGTAAGTGTAATGAGTACCTCCGGCAGCGGAACCGTCACCGATGTTCTTGGAAATTACGTGATAAAAGTAGGAATGGAAGATTCTATCTACTTTTCTTATCTGGAAAAGCCTACCAGCAAATTCCCTGTAAGGCAGATGATCGCTACCAATAATTTCGATATTTCCCTGCATGTTGCCAGCAATATATTACCGGAAATTTTTGTGAAACCTCGGAGCTATAAAGAAGATTCCATTCAAAATCGCCTCGATTATGCTAAAGCCTTCGATTTCAGAAGGCCGGGAGTTAGTACTTCAATGCTTCCTCCGGGAGCAGGTGGGCCTGGAGTTGGCGTAGACCTCGCCGAACTGGTGAATGTCTTTCGCTTTCGCAGAAATAAAAATATGCTGGCTTTTCAAGAAAGGGTAGAACAGCAGGAAAAAGATAAGTATGTAGATCGTCGCTTCAGCAAAGGCATCGTAAAAAAAGTAACAGGTCTGGATGGCGATGATCTTACCATGTTTATGAAGATGTACCGCCCTACTTACGAATTTACCACCGCAGCTAACGACTACGAATTTTTCGAGTCAATTAAACAAAACTCTGCTAAATTCAGAGCCGTTTTTCTACCTTCAGAAAAATAATGCTTCGCACCATGAGAAAGATCGTCATTCTAAGCTGCTTCCTGGTAGCCGTTCAGGTTATAAGCGGGCAAGATACCAGGGTGGTTATCAACCGGCTTACTACCACTTCTCCGTCCACAGCAGGCATATCGGAAGAAAGACTCCTGCGGATAGATAAAGTACTAAACGACTATGTTTC
>JACMJX010000364.1 GCA_014380425.1 Chitinophagaceae bacterium
CGCCGTAGTTCTGGCCTTTGTCTGCACGCAGACAGCCTTGAATTACCACAAACCGTTCTTAGTAAACGATGCTCTCCAGCTTTATAGAGCTCATACACAGTAAATAGCCGATATAATATGGCAAAGATTTAAAGTACCAGATATGAACGACAGGCACCACCAGCTTAATGTGACCCATACGTTCGCGGCGTACTTTCTTTTCAGTTACTTCCACACCGCATCTATCGCAAACGATTCCTTTGTAACGGATCCGCTTGTACTTTCCGCAAGCACATTCGTAATCCTTCACAGGCCCGAAAATGCGCTCGCAAAACAAACCATCTCTTTCAGGCTTGTAGGTACGGTAGTTGATTGTCTCCGGCTTCAGCACTTCGCCATACGATCTTTCGAGGATGCTGTCCGGCGAAGCCAGTCCAATAGTAATCCTGGAAAAACTAGCCTTCGGACGATTTTCTTTTTTAATAGCCATATTGAAATAGGTAATTTATATTAATTTTGAGTTTAAATAAGCCAGGAAACCCAAAATAAGGAGTGCAAAGTTAAGAAGAATGAAGAAAATAACCAATTCTTAATAAAAAAGTGCTATTGTCGGAATTGTTTCCCCTGTTACGGCTCGCCACGCTATCTTCCCCCGGCCTTACATTCCCAGCTTGCCGATTTCTAACTCCACCTAAAGTCCGCGTATAGACCGCCTATAGTCCACGTTTCATCCGCATCTAAATGTACTCTCCTTTAGTCCTCCTTGTGCCCTCCGGTATAGGAAATTCATTCGCACCCGCTTCGTACCCGCTTCGCACCATGTCCGTTAAATTGCGAACAATTGCGAACAAGCTGCGAAGCGGGTACGAAGCGGGTGCAAATAGGGTAAGTGCAACTACTTACTAAATTCACCGTTCAAAAACCTTCTTCCAATTTCTTAAATTTGTGCATGCACGCACCTCCAAAAATCAGGATAGCGATACTGGACCTTTACGCCGGCCAGTTGAACCAGGGCATGCGGTGCATACGAGAGATCCTGAGCAATTTTGAACGGGAGAATAACCTTTCTGTTGAAACGGCATCATTTGAGGTAAGGCAGAAAAACGAAGTTCCCGATCTCTCTTACGATATTTATATTTCGACAGGGGGGCCTGGCAGCCCACTCGACAGCGAGGGCAGCCCCTGGGAACTGGCCTATTTCGAATGGCTTCGGCAGGTGGAGGACTTTAATCTGTCGGCTAAGGAAAACACCGCCAAGCACGTATTCTTTATCTGCCACTCCTTCGAGCTGGTATGCAGGCATTACAAACTTGCGCAGGTCTGCAAACGCAAGTCGGCGGCTTTCGGTGTGTTTCCAGTCCACTTAACCCCGCACGGAAAGAATGACCCCGTATTCTCCGGGCTGGAAGAACCCTTCTATGCAATGGAAAGCAGAAGTTTTCAGGTGATAGCACCCGATGCCGAAAGACTTGAAGAAATGGGTTCGATCATACTCGCCTTCGAGAAAGAAAGGCCGCACGTGCCGCTAGACAGAGCTATTGTTGCCATCCGCTTCAATAAATACATGATCGGTACGCAATTTCACCCCGAGGCTGATGCTTTGGGAACAAGCAGGTTCCTTAAAAGAAAAGATAAAAAACTCGCCGTAATCAAGGAGTATGGTGAAGAGAAATGGAAAGACATGATCCTGCACCTGAACGATCCTGCAAAAATAAGATCTACCTACTCACATGTTCTTCCTAATTTCCTGCGACAATGCATTCAACCAACCTCTAAGCAGCTTACATGATTTCAGCTATCAGGAATATTTATAACAGCCGTTTTACACAAGAGAAATATCAGGCATTCCTGAAAGATATGAATGCCCTGCATCCGGGAGCCATAGAGTTTCGGCTCGCCGAAACACCCGTTTTTGTTCCCGGACACTTTAGAGATAAAATGCTTGCCACCTGTGAAAGTATCATAGATCTTATCGTTGACCCCGACTTCAAAATAAACACGGAGCGCGCTATTCCTGCTCATTTGAAAGTGCAGGGAGAGCAGGAGCATCCTCATTTTATGGTGTTCGACTTCGGCATTTGTGAAAACGAAGCAGGAGACACAGAGCCGCAGCTCATTGAAATGCAGGGCTTCCCGAGCCTTTTCGCTTTTCAGGTTCGGCATGCGGAGATGATGCGGAAGCATTTCGATATCCCTGAGCATTTCACCCCCTATCTGAATGGTTTCGGTGAACAGGAATATGTGGAATTATTCAAGGAGATAGTGGAAGGCCTTCATAATCCGGACCAGGTAGTACTTCTCGAATTGTTCCCGCATCAGCAGAAAACCAGGATCGACTTTTATCTTACTAAAGACATTACAGGCATCAGCATCGTGTGCCTCACCGAGTTGATCCAGGAGGGAAGAAAGTTGTATTATATTCTAAACGGGCAGAAAACTGAGATTCGTCGCATCTACAACCGCATTATTTTCGAGGAACTGCTGCAGCAGACAGAGGAAGTACAGAACAAGGGTCGCCTGCTTTTCAGCGACCTTGACGTAGAATGGGTAACGCATCCTTGCTGGTTTTACCGGATTAGCAAATTCACGCTTCCATTTCTGCATCACCCTCATATTCCAGAAACCTTCTTTCTAAATGAAGTGACACAGCTTCCACCCGATATCGGGAATTTCGTACTCAAGCCTCTTTTCTCCTTTTCAGGGCATGGCGTGTGTCTGGATATTACGACGAAAGAAGTGGAGAACATTCAGGATCCGGAGAACTGGATTCTGCAGCGCAAAGTAAAATATGCAGAGATAATAGATACGCCCGACGGCCCTGCCAAAGCAGAGATCCGTATCTTTTACTTCTGGAAAAACGGGGTTGCCAGACCCATCGCTATTAATAACCTGGCACGCATCAGCAAAGGGAAGATGATAGGTGTAGATTATAATAAAAACAAAACCTGGGTAGGTGGAAGCCTTTGCTTTTTTGAGCCAGACGAGATGTAGTTGAAACACTACATACCATCACTTCCGGCATAGCCTTCCAGCGTGTCTTTCTTTTTACTAACGATATTGATATTGATAACCCACTCCGGGAACTGATAAAGCATTTCAATATCGATCTTTACTTCCTTATAGCGTTCATCTCCAGTGATGAGCCGGAGCGTGCTCATGGTAAAGTCGTTTTCTTCTTTTGGCGCGTCCCATTCACCATTCAGAAAAATCAGGCTGCCGTCTACCAACCTGAGGTGGCAGGCTTTCAGTTTCTGATACAGTTCACGATAATGGGTAGCTGCCCGCTTGAAGTCATCGTCCCGGTACATTCTTGCCTGCCAGCTTGCCGTAGTATCTTCCACGGAACTATAGCGCGCTATGTAGCATTGTTCTGAACCAGGCATTTCAACAAGGGATTCGTAATTCTCCACACCCGCCTGGGCAACGATAAATGCACCGCTGATGCTACGAAGGTTGTGGGGGAAGTCATGCAGTACCTTCTCGATGGTTCCCGTAAAAGAATGGGTTTCCGGAGACGGAGAGCTCGTTTGTCCTAAGGCAAACGTAGACGCCGTAAAGGCGATCATTAGTAGATAAAATGGTTTCACTTTGGGTTAGATTTCTACGAAACTAACACTTCTTTCTCAGATACCGTCTTTCTTTCCCATATGTTTTATAGAAAGATGGTGCGTGACCGTTAGCATCTGTTAATTAACGAAGCCCCAAACGATGCCAATCCTTATAAGAAGGCCCGGATAGATGTAGTTGGGGGCCGCAAAGTTGTTATTGGTAAATCCGAAACCGTCCCGCAGGCTAACGGTATTCAGGTTCTCGGCTCTCACGTATGTTGTGAATGTCTTGATGCGGAAATGCAGGAAAGCCGTAATATGAGGAGCTTTCAGGCGGATGGTGGTGGTATCCTGGTAAACAAACTGACCAAGTACCGGTGAGTAGGTGTCTGCCTTATAGGGCGTATGATATCTTATTTCTGTACCAAAAAGAAGCAGCAGATTCTTGAATCCCAGGCTGCCTTGAAAATACAAGTTGTTTCTTGTGTACAAGAGCGGGATATTCAAGGGAGCAGCACCGGCTTTTTGTTGCACCGTTACTTCGGAATCCAGTCTCCATCTTTTGCCTAAACGAAACCGCTTGATAGCCCCCACCTGCAAGAGGTTGAATAAAGAGGAATATTGAGCCGGCTGGGTAAAGCTGCTGAAGTACGTGTAATTACTGATAAGGTAATAATGACCCGTAAGCTGGAGGTTTAATAAGGGCTGCTCGATGGAAGCAAAAATATTCGTTACGTTCTCTTTATTGAACGAGGGTACCGTGGTGCGCGTGAACTTATTAAAGCTGCTGGAATTATCGAACACGAAGGAGGGGGTTCTGTTAACATTCTGAAATCCTCCCTGCAGGTATCCTATCTTTTTACTGATAAATCTACGCAGACTGATATAAGCATTGTAATCGCCGGCATTGAACCCCGTTGAGTAAAGCTGTCCGGTCGCTTCTATATCCCATTTCTGGTTGCGGGTTTTATTGCGGTATTCGCCATGCAGTATTACGTTGTACAAACTACGCGTTTCATTGGTAAACGTTCCTTTCAGGGTTTGAATACTGGCTCCTGCTTTAAAGAATTGCTGCGAATTTTTAGAGTCGGGAAACTGATACACGGACAGGTCGTTAAAAAGTTCACTCCATTTGTCGACGATGGAGATCGTATTCGTGAGCTGATCGGGAGTAAAGCCATAGCTTGCGTAAAAAGCGGAATCATTTCTGATATCCGGTCGCAGGTCGGCAAAGCCGTAGTTATAGGACGAGATCCTGGCAGTATGTTCAATCCTGATCTTGGGATAAAAGAGCCTTATCACCGTTGAATCCGTTACCACGGAATCCTTTATTCCCAGATCGTACTGATGCCGGAACATTACATGACGGTTGCTATACTTGGTACCCGTAATAACGTTCGTACTAAAAACACTTCTTCCTGCCGGTATGGAATTACCCAGCTGCACCGGAATAAGCGACCGGTCAGAGTAAGACAGGGAATTAGCGAGATAATCTTCATCTGTGCGGATACCCCCGTTTTCTCCTGCTTCGATCCTGTTATTCATATACACGAAGAACGCATGATAACGCCTATTTTTAGACTGGTACGTAGTGTTCAGACGAAGGTTACTATGATTTGTATTCTGGCTTCTGAGAAGCCCCGGTGCATTAATGAGGCGAAACTGGAAAGCGGCATTCCAGTCTGGGCTGATATTCTGCGTATGCAGCACCCGAATGATCTGTTCTGCCCTTGCTCCAATAATGTAGACCAGTTCCGAATAGGGCCGGGTAGTGCTGTAAAATTTCGTTTCGGGAACAGTACCCTGGTAAATGTCGAAAGAATGAAAGCCAGGATCCCAACCTGCAGTCATATTAGGCCGGAAGATGATGGAACGGGCCGCTGAGCCGGTATTGCCCAGAAAGATATGATCTGCCGGTATAGGAAATTGTTTGCTGAAGTCGGTAATAGTGGAATCCATTTTCCGGTACCTGCTGCTGTCGAGGTAACGAACCGTGATCGTGATCGAATCTTCATAGCCCGAGCGATGGGCAAGAGAATCCGCCCCACCTCCGCCTCCACCTATATTGCCCATACCTCTAATCCTGTCAAGGGGTCGCTGGGCAGAAATTCTGCCTGCGCAGCAAAAGATAATAACAGCTAAAAGAAACGATACACTACGCTTATAATTCATTATGATAATCTCGTTTGAACGA
Source organism: Chitinophagaceae bacterium (assembly GCA_014380425.1). Classification (GTDB taxonomy): domain Bacteria; phylum Bacteroidota; class Bacteroidia; order Chitinophagales; family Chitinophagaceae; genus JADCRZ01. The sequence continues at coordinate 5,722 of JACMJX010000364.1, forward strand.
TGCCACCTGCTCACTATAATTCAGCAACTAGCCCTTTGAATATCGCTGTCAGTTTTGGTTCTGCCGTTTTAGCTTCATCCAGCACTTCCTGGTGCGTTACCGTATTATTATCATCCCTTATGCCGATATTGGATATGACACTCACCCCGAAAACCGGAAGGCCCATATGTGCCGCTACTATCACTTCCTGAACCGTGCTCATGCCAACCGCATCCGCCCCGAGTGTACGGATCAACCTGTATTCCGCACGGGTTTCAAAAGAAGGCCCTGTTACGCCAAAATAAACACCTTCCTGAAGCGAAATCCCGTTTGCCGATGCTACTGCCTTAGCCTTCGCAATCAGCTCCCAGGAATAAGGCGCGCTCATATCCGGAAACCTGGGGCCTAAGGCCTCTTCATTAGCGCCTATAAGCGGATTCAGGGTAAAAATTCCAATATGGTCCGTAATGATCATAAGATCTCCGGGCTTAAAGTTAGCATTTACCCCACCAGCCGCATTACTAATTAACAAAGCCTTAATACCGAGAAGCGCCAGCACGCGTACCGGGTAAGCAACTTCCTGGGGGCTATATCCCTCGTAAATATGAAACCGCCCAGACATGACCACTACCCGTTTGCCACTCAGCATCCCGAAAATAAGCTTACCCGAATGCCCTTCTACCGTAGAAACGGGAAAGTGCGGAATATCCCGGTAATAGATCTCCTGCTCCACCTGTATTTCCCCTGTCAGGTTGCCCAGGCCACTGCCAAGTATGATACCAGTTTGAGGATCAGCAGGAACGAGCCGTTTGATAAAAGCCACCGTTTCCTTTAATTTACCGGTAAGTGTACTCATAGCTTATTTTAAAGAAGCGCCAGCGGCGCAAACGCGTGCAAATATAAGGAAAGGCATAAAGTGAGAAATGGTATGTTATAAAACAGTAAATTTGACTATTTCTAACGAAGTGCCGGCGCCGTGCTAAAGACTCTTTCTATAATAATACTATTCGCTATACCGGTTGCGGCCATTTCCCAGATATGCAGCGGCAGCCTGGGCGATCCGGTTGGAAATTACACCTTTAGTACAGGGGGAGCCCTTAAGGCAAACAGTACCAGCTACACATACACACCGGAAGCCTGTCCGCGGGACGGTTTCTACACCATAGTAAGCAGCACCACCAGATGCTTTGCCGACACCTGGCACGAAGTGAGCGAAGATCATACTCCCGGGGATCTCAATGGCTACATGATGCTCGTGAACGCTTCTGCAGACCCGGGTATTTTCTATGTAGATACCATAAAGGGGCTTTGCGGTAAAACGACGTATGAATTTGCCGCCTGGGTGATGAATGTTCTTAAACCAACAGCCTGCGGCGGCAACGCTTTATTGCCCCGGCTCACATTCACCATCGAAACCCTTGATGGTATTGTTCTTGGCGGGCCTTACAGCACGGGCGACATACCAGCCAGCAACACTCCGGACTGGAAGCAATATGGGCTATTTTTTAACACTCCGGAAGCAGTGAGCGACGTTATTATAAGAGTTATCAATAACAATACTGGTGGCTGCGGAAACGATGTTATATTCGATGACATCACGTTTCGCCCCTGTGGCCCCGGTATCAGTGCAGGAATCGTGTCAAATGCAGGAGGACTGGTAAATGTGTGTGAAGACGACCCTGCTGTTTTTGTGTTAAATGCAGCCGTATCATCAGGATATGCTAACCCCTCGCTGCAATGGCAGCAAAGCGTGGATGGCGGTAGCACTTGGACGGATATCGCCGGTGCACAGACTGCTTCGTTTACCCGGCTGCCCACCATACCGGGAAACTATCAGTATCGTATAGCGGCAGCAGAAGCCGAGAACATCACCCTTTCCCGCTGCAAGGTAGCTTCCAACGTTCTTACAATAATCGTAAACAGCAAACCCGATATTCAAACGGAAATCAGGAGCCCGGCGTGTATAGGCACCACCATTACATTGAAGGCTTCAGGCGGCACACGATATAGTTGGGAGGGCCCTTCAGGATTCAGATCAGGTGAGCAGAACCCTCCGCTTGAAGTGACAGCAGCCAGTGCAGGAAGCTATCAGCTAACAGTTACTACTCAAGCAGGTTGTGTAGATGCAACGACCATAGAACTGCTTACTATTCCACAGCCGATCGTAAGCGCCGGCAGTGATGTTAGTATATGTGAAGGAACAACCGCTGCCTTGTTGGCAACAGGCGGTGTCAGGTACCAATGGCTGCCATCGGCAGGCTTATCGTCCTCCGTGGTTTCCAATCCACTCGCCAGCCCTTCTGATACTACCCGTTATAAAGTGGTTATAACAGACGGGAATGAATGCAGCGATACGGCATTGGTAACGGTGAACATCTGGAAGAAACCCCGCGCCATTGCTGGAGCAGACCAATACCTTTTTGAAGGAGATACGGTGCAACTAAACGGCAGCGCAAGCGGCACCGATATCACGTTTTTCTGGACACCCGAAGTACCAGTCAATGCCGTTACCCCCAGGGTTCATCCGGGAAGTAATACTACTTATACCCTTCATGTAGAATCAGAGCGGGGATGTACTGCTGCAACGGATGAAGTATTCGTGAGAGTCTATAAGAAACTAACCATACCGAATGCATTCTCGCCCAATAGTGATGGCATTAACGACAATTGGCAAATAATCAATCTCGATACCTATCCTGATTCCAGGATCGTTGTTTTTAACCGGTACGGGCAGCAGGTATATGCTGCTGCAGGGTATTCGGGCGCATGGAACGGCAGCAATAACGGAAAGCCTTTACCAGCAGGAACCTACTACTACATTATCGACCTGAAGATCTCCAGGCCCGTACTTACAGGGTGGGTATTTATTGCGCGATGAAAATAAACCCATCATTTCCAGCGCATCATTTAAGTTTGCAAAAATTATTTGGTGATGAGAAATCTTGTACTGGAAGCCTGGGACGACCGCGCGTTACTAAAGGAAGAAAAATATGCCAATGCAGTAAGGGAAGTGATTGAAGAAGTGGATAAAGGACGGTTGCGTACTGCCAGCCCTGTGGGAAACGGATGGGTAGTGAACGAGTGGGTAAAGCAGGCGATATTGATGTATTTTGGCATTCAGCAAATGCAGACGTTCACCTTGCCTCCTTTTGAGTTTTACGATAAGATGAAACTGAAAAGCGACTACGCTTCCCTGGGCGTAAGGGCAGTGCCTCATGCCGTAGCGCGCTATGGCGCTTTTTTAGGCCGGAACGTTGTATTGATGCCGAGTTATGTAAATATAGGCGCTTATGTGGATGAGGGCTCGATGGTGGATACCTGGGCGACAGTAGGCAGCTGCGCCCAGATAGGAAAGGGCGTGCACCTGAGCGGTGGCGTGGGTATTGGCGGCGTACTGGAGCCTTTGCAGGCTTCCCCGGTGATAGTAGAAGACGGTTGCTTCATAGGTTCCCGCTGCATAGTAGTAGAAGGTGTAATTGTTGAAAAAGAAGCCGTACTGGGAGCAAATGTTGTGCTGACCCAAAGTACTAAGATAATAGATGTAAGCGGCAGTGAACCGTTGGAATACAAGGGCCGCGTACCGGCGGGTAGTGTGGTGATACCGGGTTCGTACACCAAGAAATTCCCGGCGGGCGAATACCAGGTTGGGTGTGCGCTGATCATTGGAAAGCGCAAGCCAAGTACCGATC
>JACMJX010000365.1 GCA_014380425.1 Chitinophagaceae bacterium
GCCGGCGCAACGGTTAGCGGTGTGCTGATGGGCATGTTCCAGAATAACGCCGGGGGTGCATGGGATAATGCCAAGAAATCCTTCGAGAAAGGGGTTGAAATTAATGGTGAAATCTTCTACAAAAAATCAGAACCTCACAAAGCTTCTGTAACAGGAGATACTGTGGGAGATCCTTTTAAAGATACTTCAGGCCCGTCGATGAATATTCTTATCAAACTTATGTCGATCGTATCGCTGGTAATCGCTCCTACACTTGCTGAAATCTACAATACAACGGAGGCTACTGCCGTACAATCAAAGAAAGTAACAACAGCTCCTGTAAAGCCGGAACTGGCGGAAAATACATTCAAGCTGAACAAGGAATAGAGCTTCAAATGATGCTGCCGAAGGTGTTACTATAGCAGTGTGTTTAATAATAAAACACCTATCAACCCTGCCACGGAAACAATTGTTTCCATTATGGACCATGACAAAAAAGTTTGTTTAAGGCTCAGCTTAAAGTACTCCTTGAACATCCAGAATCCTATATCGTTTACATGGGAGAACATCAGACTCCCGCTTGTAATGGCAAGCACCATCAGTTCAGGCTTTACCGATGATGCACCGATAGCAGGAAGTACAATACCGGCGGCCGTAATAGCGGCTACCGTGGCAGACCCAAGCGTTAGGCGTAGGCATGCTGCAATCAGCCAGGCCAGTAACAGCGGTGATAGTGACGTATCCCGAATGGCATCGGCCACATACACTCCCACACCACTTTGAATAAGAACTTCTTTAAAAGCACCTCCAGCCGCAATGATCAGGAGGATCATGGTAATGCCTTGAACGGAAACAGTAAGGCTTTGCATAATGTCCGGCATTTTCCGTCCTCTGAAAATTCCAAGTGTATAAATCGATAGCATCAGGGCCAAAAATAGTGCAATAGTAGGGTCTCCTAAAAAATTGAAAAAATCAGCTACTACAGAGCCCTTGATTGATAAGAAATTAATAACAGCTGCAAGCAGCATCAAAAAGACAGGTACGATTGCTGTGAGTACACTGATCGCCAAACCTGGCATGGACTTCTTCTCATGAATTGCTGCTTCTGTCGGCCCGCTTTCCTGAATGGGCTCTAGTTTGATAATTAGTCTGGAGAATACAGGCCCGGCAAGGATCACCGTTGGAATAGCCACCAAAATACCATATAGAAGGGTTGTATTGATATCTGCTTTAAACAAAATAGCAATAGTGGTGGGCCCTGGATGTGGAGGAAGCAATCCATGAGTTACAGACAAAGCAGCGGCCATAGGGATGCCTAGATAGAGTAAGGGTAGTTTGGTAGAGGCGGCTAAAGTGTAAATTAAAGGAATAAGTACCAGAAATCCTGCATTATAAATCATCGGCATTCCTATACAGAAGCCTGTTAACAGTACAGCCCACTGTATATGATTTTTTCCAAATAAGGAGATAAGACTAAAAGTAATCCTGTCGGCCGCACCACTTTCTTCGATCATTTTGCCAAGCATAGCTCCGAACGATAACACCAGGGCCAGGCTTCCAAGTGTACTTCCAACACCCTTTACGATTGCGCTTAAAGTGTCAGTTACGGTCATCCCTTCTGCAACACCTATAGCAAACGACACCAAAAGAAGTGAAATGAATGCATTAAACTTGAATACAAGCAATAACACAAGCAGTAAGAAAACTCCTATCAAAACAATAATAAGGGCCATCTCTTTAGCTAAAGATAGTTAGAATTGAATATATTCGATGGAGGAAATTCACCAGTTTATGTGAAATGGCAACGGTTAAATTGCCTTGAAATTGAATGTATATTATCAATACGAACAAGACCGGATCAGAAATCCTGGGCTGAATTTTTGCACTGTAAACTGATGATTGCCAGGTTAGTAGGATCTACTCTTTTGCAGTCGGAAACTTTAAAAATAGCACTATATTATGGATCAGATTAAAGTAAAAGCCTACGGCACGGAAGCCGCTGAAGCACCTATAAAGCTGTTAAACATCAGCAGAAGAAAAGCTGCCGCTCATGATGTGGAGATTGAAATCTTATACTGCGGTATCTGCCACTCCGATCTGCACTCCGCACGTAACGAATGGCGCAACACGGTCTATCCGATTGTTCCCGGCCATGAAATAGTTGGCCGCATTACGAATATAGGAACGCATGTTACCAGGTTTAAAGCCGGCGAACTGGCGGCTGTAGGCTGTATGGTAGATTCCTGCCGGCAATGTGAATATTGTAAAGAAGACCTGGAACAGTTTTGCGAACAGACGCCTGTTCTTACCTTCAACTCGCCCGACAAACAGTTAGGCGGGCAAACGTATGGCGGCTATTCCCAGAGCATTACCGTAGATGAAAACTATGTTTTACGCGTGCCTGAAAATCTTGACCCTGCCGCAACCGCACCCCTGCTTTGTGCCGGCATCACTACCTATTCACCCCTCAAACACTGGAACGTGAGTTCGGGTCAGAAAATAGGAGTAATCGGTTTGGGGGGATTGGGTCATATTGGTATCAAGATCGCAAAAGCAATGGGAGCCGAAGTGATCGTTTTTACTACATCTCCCTCAAAAGCGGAAGCGGCCAAACAATTGGGTGCTGATGAGGTTGTAGTTTCCTCTGACAGGGAACAAATGAGAAAATACGGTAAGAAACTTCATTTCATTCTCGATACCGTCTCTGCTGCGCATCAAATAGATCCTTACCTTAACATGTTGCGGATAGATGGTAGCCTCGTTCTGGTGGGCGCGCCA